>JAJRPE010000380.1 GCA_024280935.1 Candidatus Hydrogenedentota bacterium | reverse complement strand
GAGGTGGTTATCTATGAAAACGAAGAAGAGTTTTGATTGTGTTGAAATGATGCACGAGGGTGCCTTGCGTATCTACGAAGAAACGAAGGACATGACCCAAGCGGAAGAATTGGCCTATTGGAGGCGGATGAACGAACTGGCCCGCAAGAAGTATCCTGGGTTGCGCACCCTGGATCACACGAACGCCGCCGCCCAATGAGGTGGCCGTGCTGAAACGTTTGGGGCACCTTAACCGATGCGGCTTGTCTGTTCACCCTGCCAGAGATCCGCGTTGCGGCCCATGGCTAATTTCAGCGGACCCGAAATTTCGTTAAGTTGGGCGATAGCGGCTGGGCCCAGATCCAGCGTTCCCGCCTGTAGGTTTCGGAGCAATTGTTTTGGTTCCCGCGCACCGATGATAGCACTGGTCACACCGGGCTGGGCCAGGACCCAGCACAGGCACATGGTGGCCATGGGCACGCCAATCGCTTCGGAAAACTCCCGCAGCCGGGTTACAGTTTCCAGTAATTGGCCCTCGAAGCCTTGCTCGCCATGACGAACCCCGTCTCGATGGCTGCTGAAGTGCCGGGTTCTTCTTCGAGCGACCGGGATATCGTCCACAGTTTTCCAGGGCACGGCAAGCAAGCCCTGCAAGAGTGGCATGTAGGCCAGCACACCGAGTTGATGAGACCGAGTGGCCGGAAGGACATCATATTCCACAGCGCGGCTTACGATGTTATAGCCGATCTGGTTTGATTCGGCTGTTCCCTGGAAGAACCAATCGTTCAGATCTTCCCCCCCAAAATTTGAAAGGCCAACGTATCTGATTTTGCCTTCGCCTTGGAGTGTGCGAAGTATTTCACACGCTTCCATTACGTTTGGCTCTATTTCAAGCGAACGGCCCTGAACATCCAGGACGGGCTTCTGACGAAAAGGCCAGTGTATCTGGTATAGATCGATGTAGTCCGTGCCGAGACGTTTCAGGCTCGCCTCGCACGCGGCGCGCAGACGATCCGGGATGCAGTTCTGCGGCAGCACCTTCGTGGCCAGAATCACACGTTTCCGGTCTGGGCCGAGGGCCTGTCCCAGGAGGCGCTCCGATGTTCCGTTGCCATAGATCTCTGCGGTCTCGAAAAGGGTGATGCCCTGGTCCAGGGCGACCCGAACTGTTTCGGCACCCTGATCTTGTGCATGGCTTCCCCAGTAGGCCGAATCCCCCAACTGCCATGCCCCGAAAGAAAGCACCGACACCTTGAGGCCAGAATTGCCAAGCGTGCGAAACTGCATTCAATGTCCCTTCTAATACTACGATCTCATCGCTATCCTAAAAAATATTCATGTCGGAGCGCAAATCGGTGTGCATGCACTGGTATCCAGCCATCACCGGAGCACCCGTCTTCGCGCCCGCTCATAGGCAATCCAAAAACGGCGAACGGTATTCTCTTCCGCCGGGTCCAGTTCTTTTCCCGAATAAGCGGCCTGCACGTAGAGCTGCGTTAATTCCCGCGCCTGTTTTTTGAGGTTGCGCAGGGGCTTGGGAAAGGCCTCGATGAACTCGTAGGGGGTCTGGCCCGTTTCGCGGGGTACGCCCAAGTCATAGGCCAGGGCGCAGAGGGCGTCATAAGCGTGGGTTACGTGATCGGGCAGGGTTTTGGACGGGTCGCGGTCCCCCAGCGAGTTGCTGTAGGTGCTGCACGTGGCGATACTGCGGTCTATACGGGGGAGCCGTCGAAATTTGGGCAGCGCGGGCACGTTGGTGATGGCGGAAAGGAAGCGTTCAAGGCGATCGAAAAAGCGCACCACGAAGCCGGGGTAACGGTGTCGTTGCCGGGCCATCCAGGCGGCCCCAGCCGCCGCGAGCTTCAGCAGACCATAGAGTGCGAAAAGTGCAAAGAGTCCCAGGACGGCTTGCCCAAGGCGCTCCATGAACAGGGACTGCTCCAGCAATTCCATGGGTCTTGCAGCGGTCGATACCAGTTCGAAGGTGCTGCCGCGCACCCAGGCATCCGCTTCGTGATCTTCCACGATGGCCATGGGCGGAAGGCCGGGTTTTGCGATTTGCGTGGCGGCGAGCATCACCATGGCCGTCATGATAACGCCCAGGAACATCCAGAAATAGCCCATGAAGGCGGGCATGGCGATCATGCGCGCCCGGAAGTATTGGCGCAGTCCGCCCAGGCTGGTCAGCATCAGGAGAAGGAGGGTGGCCACGGTGTAGATACCCGCGTAGAAATGCCCGGCGGCGATCCAGCCAGGGCCGCCCTGTTGTGTGACGCGGATACCCAGCGTAAATATCAGCATGGCGGGCACGGAGAAATAGAGGATGGAAATGCCGGGATGGCGCTTGGAAAGGCGCTGGGATCGATCCAGGTTGTACTTGGGTGGGGGCTTTTTCTTGGGCTTGAAGCCTTCCGTCGGATCGTAGGCCTCCAGGATGTTCATGGGCATCATTTCCTTGCCCTGGGCCTCGGCAAAGGCGGCGTGGGAATCGGACATGTAGAGGTGCTCTGTAAGGGCGTCGTTCTTCTTCGGGCGCATGGCCGCCTGAAATTTGCGCGCCGTGCCCGTGAGGATGCCCTCGTCGCCGGCAGTCTTGTTTTCGTCCACGGAGCATTCATGGGTTAGCCGGTTGACCACCCACCAAATGAGGCCGATGACCGCCATGTTGAAGCCTGCGGCCATCCACGGCGTGTCGTTCATGAAATTGCGGGCAAAGGATCCGCTGTTGTCATAAAAGGTCGACGAGGAGAGGGTGTAGAGGCCGATGGCGCCCGCAAAGATGACGGGTATCAGGAAAGAATCCGGGGAACTGTCGCGGGCGAGGACGCGGTTGCAGGCCACGACGCCGATCACGAAGAAAAAGGCCACCCAGCGCATGGGGCCATCGTTGACCGCCGTGTAAATATAGCGGACATCCAGCAGGAAAAAAATCACCGTATAAACCATGACGAAGATGAGCAGTGGCGTGGAGAAGTCGATAATCATATCCGCAAGGGTCTTGGGCGGGGTGTAGGTAACCGGATTGGCG
>JAJRPE010000379.1 GCA_024280935.1 Candidatus Hydrogenedentota bacterium | reverse complement strand
CTGGGTGTCCTCAAGTCGGGATCAGCCTATGTACCCATGGATCCCGTC
The DNA here is from genome assembly GCA_024280935.1 of Candidatus Hydrogenedentota bacterium. Taxonomy (GTDB): domain Bacteria; phylum Hydrogenedentota; class Hydrogenedentia; order Hydrogenedentales; family JAEUWI01; genus JAEUWI01. The sequence continues at coordinate 5,988 of JAJRPE010000379.1, read as the reverse complement.
TATCCCGCCGAGCGAATGCGCCTCATTATAGAGGATGCGCAGTGTCCGGTTGTCATCACTCATGTGGCCCAACGGGAGTGTTTCAAGGAAGACGGCAACACCGTGATTCTGGTGCTGGATGATATCGAGACGGACCTGAGTCGATATAGCTCGGAGAATCGGCGTTGCGAGACTGGCGCGGACGATTTGGCCTACGTGATCTACACCTCGGGTTCTACGGGGAAGCCCAAGGGTGCCCTGATTTCCCACAGAAATGTTACACGGCTCTTTAGCAGCATGGAGCCATCCTTTGGCTTCAACGAAAAGGACAGTTGGACGCTGTTTCACTCCTATGCCTTTGATTTTTCTGTGTGGGAAATATGGGGAGCCTTCCTGTACGGCGGGCGGCTGGTGGTGGTGCCTTATGTGGTGAGTCGTTCTCCCGAATATTTTTATCAGCTACTTATCGATGAACAGATTACGGTGCTGAGCCAGACGCCGTCTGCTTTCAAGCAACTGCAGTACCATGAAGAGCTGCAACCATTGGCAGCAGTCAGTGACTTGGCATTGCGGTACGTTTTTATCGGGGGGGAATTCATGGCCCTGCCTGGGTTGGCATCTTGGTACAAGCGCCATGGCGACGAAACGCCGCGTCTCGTTCACGTCTACGGAATTACCGAAACGACCGTGTTTGTAACCTATCGGTCCCTCTCGCAGACCGACACTGCACCCGGAACGCCTAGCCTTATTGGTAAGGCAATTGTGGATCTGGCTCTATACGTCCTTGACGAATCCAAGGTTCAAGTTGGGGTTGGAGAAGTCGGGGAGTTGTTCGTAGGCGGCCCTGGCGTATGCCGGGGCTACTTGAATCGTCCCGAACTTACCGCCGAACGCTTCCTGCCGAATCCCTTTCCAGAGGCAGACGTGGCACCTGTGCTCTATAAGACCGGTGATCTGGTTCGGCTACTCGATGGTGATCTGGAGTTCATTGGCAGAAATGACCATCAAGTTCAATTGCGTGGCTTTCGTGTTGAGTTGGGTGAGATTGAGACGGTATTGAATACACATGCGCAGATTCGAGGCGCTATTGTTCGGGCGCGCGAAGACAAGCCCGGTGATATGCGCCTGGTCGCCTATTATCTCGCAAAAGAAGAATTGTCTTTAGAGTCGCTTCGAAGTTGTCTGACGGAAAAGCTGCCCGGTTACATGGTTCCCTCCAAGTTCATCCATCTTGTGTCTTTCCCGCTCACGAACAATGGCAAAGTGGACGTTGATGCGTTGCCTGCACCCGTTACTGAGGTCGCGGCTTCGGAAACCAGCGAGGCACCACGAAACGACATGGAGCGATTGGTGGCGGAGGTATGGTGCTCGCTTCTTGGGCTGGACCGGGTTGGCATCAGCGATAATTTTTTTGAGCTTGGAGGACACTCACTTCTCGCGATTCAAGTATTGACACAGATCAATGAAAAACTTGAAACCCAGTTGGGTTTGCGCGATTTTTTCGATTCACCTACCATCGAGTCGTTTGCTTTGGTCGCTGTTTCTAAAGAGACGGACTCGGAAGATGGGGCTGGGTCGAAGTGGTTACTTCACCTGAAGAAAGGTTCTGGCATTCCATTTTTCTGTGTTAAGGGGGCGGGCGATGTTGGGGGATCATACGACACCTTCGCGAGCGCGATGGGCGACTCCCAGCCCTTCTATGGCTTTCCCGATCTTGATTTTGACGACCTGGAGCAGTCCGCCGAGGCGTTTACGATAGAGAAGCTTGCCCGGCGCTGTATCGAGGAGATAGTCAAGATTCAGCCCAGTGGTCCTTACTACGTCGGCGGATACTCCTTTGGCGGTGTCGTGGCCTACGAGATTGCTCGGCAATTCCTCGAGGCGGGCGAGAAAGTACCCTTGATTGCCATGCTGGACAGCGCCATCCCCGACCAGCATGAGGTGCCGAGGGGCGCATCAATTCAATACGGACTCTTCTTGCTGGATAGAATCCGGGTGCGGATCCTGATGTTGGGCTGTACCTGGAGGATGCTGGTGGGCTACGCACGCGATGCCATTCGAGTGATTGCGCGACGGATGATGCGGCCAGGGAGTTCGGGTGCGCCAGCGCCGGGATGGCGCGACTACCTGCGGTGGATTCAGCTCGATACTTCGGTGCAGTATTTTCTCGTGCAGGCAGGCTTGGTGAAGCCGACGATTGGGGAGCGGCGCCTGGAGATGGTGGAAGAGCAACTGGTGCGCCACAGCACCCGGAGCATGGTGGTGAGTAAACAAGCCATGGCCGAGTACAAGATGAAACCGATTCCGGCCCGGATTACCCTGTTTCGCGCCGAGCACAATCCCTGGAAGACCGAGCAGCGCGATCCTACTTTCGGATGGTCTCAATATGCGGAGAAGGGCGTTAATGTGGTGGTGGTGCCAGGGAATCACATGGTGATCATCCGATGGCCCTACGCGACCGGATTAGGAAAGGCGCTGCAACGGGAAATCGACCAGCTGAAAGGGAGAGACGAGCAGTAGAGGGGGACGCGCAGCTTTTCTTAATTTCCGGGTTAGCGCCGCAGTGTTGTTATTGTGCCAGGATTTTGCAGTGCGAAGGTGTTTGGATAGTTCCGAGCGTGGCTTTTGCAAGCCCGCGTGACCGGATGGAGGTGTTTCGTGCCAGAATCGAGCAAGGGTACATTGACAACGGGAAACCGAATTGTGCATGAATTCTTGATGTTTTCCTTTTGCTAGTTGATCTATTGCAGCGCGGTAAAGAACATGGGGAGGCACGATTTCGACCACCAACGCTGCACATTGTGCTTGTGTTTTTGCGCCAGCCATGAAATCATGGTAGTACACGGGCCGAATAATTAGCCGTGCCCCGTGGTAGTTACATCAGGAGCCTTCGCAGGGTGCGCGTTGTGCTGTCGAATGACACAATGTGATATTAATTGCGGGAGGAAGCAACAATGGACGGGCTGGAGGATTCAATAATGAGTGGATTGTGGATGGCGGGCATGGGCCATGGAATGCACGGGGCAGGGGGCCAAAGTGCGGCATCGTCCGCACGCGCTATTTCAGCGGAGAATTTGGCCAGGGAGTCGCAGGAAGGCATTCGGGAACTGCGCCATCAGGTGGAGCGCCTGTCATTGCTGAACCAGGCCCTCTGGGAGCTAATCCGTGACAAGGCGGGGCTTACCGATGCCGATCTGTCGCGCATGGCCGAGGAAATTGATATGCGCGATGGCAAAGCCGATGGCAAGATGGACGGTGGCGCGGTTACGTGCCCGACCTGCCATCGGGTCTCCAATGCCAAGCATTACAAGTGCATGTATTGCGGTGAACTTTTCGCAAAACCCGCCTTTGGCTGACGGCAGGCGTTGGACTAACGTGTGCTTTTCCCACAACCCAATATTCACCCAAAAGAACCGCCAAGGGTGCCACCCTCACACGAAGCCGGTTTCCGGCTAAGTTTGCGGGTGTGGGTTCGCGGAAACTCGCTAACGTCAGCATATGGGCTGAGAACGTGTATTGGCAGCCCCATGCAGTCTTCCTTGTTGCGTGTGAAGTCTCCCCATCTCCTCAACACCCGCAAACTCCCCCGCTTCGCTCCTCCGCGTGAGGGTGGCACCCGTAGGTACTTTTATGGCAACAGCGCGACATTTAAGGGTAAGAATGCTTGTGTGCTGGGCATAACTTGGCTGTGGTCGTTGTTGTCTACGTGAGCGGCGCTTGGGGCGTGTGCCATAGACATTGCGACGCGGCAGGACGTAAGATCTATGTCCCGCTGATTCAGCGGAGCCCAGGATACCCACGACAGGAGTAGAGAATGGTTACCGAAAGCCAAGTGTTGGACGCAATGCGTCATATAATGGATCCCGACTTCAATAAAGATATTGTCACCCTCGGGTTCATCAAGGATATCAAGATCGACGACAGCACGGTGGCCTTTACCGTGGAACTGACGACTCCGGCCTGTCCCGTGAAAGAACATTTCAAGAAGGAATGCGAGTCCTCCGTGGCGCAATTGCCCGGTGTGAAGTCCGTGCAAGTAAACATGAGCGCCATGGCGCCCAAAGAGAAAAGCGGCCCCCAGATTGACACGCTCAAGCGAGTTGGTTCCATCATTGCCGTCTCTTCCTGCAAGGGAGGTGTGGGTAAATCCACCGTGGCCGCCCACCTGGCCCGGGCGATTCAACGGGAAGGCCATCGGGTAGGGCTGCTGGATGTGGATATTTACGGCCCCTCCCTGCCGACGCTTTTGAAAATCCATCAGCCCGACGTGTTTCAGAAGAATAACCTCATCGAACCCGTCATGAGTGATGGTCTCAAGACCATGTCCCTGGGCTATGTCATGGGGGATCGCCCGGCGGTGATGCGCGGCCCCATGGTCTCCAACTACACCTCGCAGATTCTTCAGCAAACCGACTGGGGCGAATTGGACTACCTGATCATCGATATGCCTCCCGGCACCGGCGATATCCAGTTGACCCTCGTGCAACAGGCTTCCCTTGATGGCGCGGTTATCGTTACCACGCCCCAGGCCCTCTCCCTGGTTGATGTGGCCCGCGGCATCCTCATGTTTGAGTCCGTCAAGGTGCCGGTGCTTGGCATCGTCGAGAATATGTCCTATTTCCTTTGCGACAATTGCGAGAAAAAGCACTTTATCTTCGGCAACAGTGTCGCAACCCTCAAAGAACGCTTTGGTCTGAACACCCTCGCCCAACTGCCCCTTATGCCCGGTGTTTCCGACGCTTCCACCAAAGATTCTGGCGCCGATGTGCCCGCCTTCAAAGAGATGGCCGAGCGGTTGCACCGCGAAGTCGGCAAGCGCCGCCTCGAAGGCGACGCGTTGCCCGAGGTGGTTCCCGAACACGGCCGCATCCGCGTTACTCTGCCCGATGGCACCGAGTTCCACGTTGCGAACAAGGCGCTCCGCGTGTCTTGCCAATGCGCCCTTTGCGTGAACGAATTCAGCGGGCAGCCCATTTTGGATCCCGCGAGCGTCGCCGAAGACATCAAAGTGGAATCCGTCGCGCCTCTTGGCAATTATGCTATTGGAATCGTCTGGAGCGACGGACACAGCTCGGGCATCTTCTCCTGGGAGCACATCAAGCGGGTAGGAAGTTTGACGGGCGAAGTTTGAAGTTTGAAGGGTGAAGGGTGAAGGGTGAAGGGTGAAATTATATTATTCTCTTTCACCATTCCTACTTCACCCTTCAAACTTCTCTCGCCCAACCTCCTGAAGAACAGTCGCGACGGTGGGCCATGGGTTGCCCTGAATGATGTGGGTGTGCGGGCCGATGGGTTGCCACACAGCGGAGTTCGTGGGGCCGAAAATGGCGATGGTGGGACATCCCACGACGGAAGCAAGGTGGTTGATTCCGCTGTCATTGCCGATGAAGAGTTTTGTGTTGGCCAGGATCGCGGCAAGCTCAGTCAGGGGCAACTGTGGCAGGGTGTTGGTGCCATGCGAAAAGGCCGCTTCCGTCGGGCCGTAGCACCAGGAAACATGGCGGCCCTGTTTTTCGAGTTCGCGGGCGAGTTCCTGAAACCGCTCCATGCCCCAGTTCTTTTTGGCGCTCCCGCTGCCGGGTTGGATGATGAGGTCATGGGCCGTCGCGTGCGCTTCGACGAGGAGGTGGAAGGGGACTTCGATCTTCGTCCCGATGCAGTCCGCGTAGTATTGGGCGGCGCTGGCGTGCCAGTTGTCCGGGGGGATTCCGGGGAAACACTGCACCTCGTCGATACCAAGGTCGGTCAGGGTTTGGGTGATAGCTCCATCGTCATCATTCATCCAAACGAAGGCGCGGTCGAAGGGGCTAAGAAACTGAGTCAGCCGCGCGCTGGGCGAAGCGAAGACACTTCCAAAGTCGATGGCATCCAGGTGGTGTATCGCAGTGGCGATGCCCGCGACTTGAGCAAGTGCGGCACGCTCCGGGATTCCGGCAATATCCACAGGCCCCTCAAGGGCCAATTGTTGCAGGGTAGGAAGGGCGCAAATAAAGTCGCCAATGCCACCGG
>JAJRPE010000378.1 GCA_024280935.1 Candidatus Hydrogenedentota bacterium | reverse complement strand
GGAGAAGGCGAGGGAGAAGGCGAGGGAGAAGGCGAGGGAGAAGGCGAGGGAGAAGGCGAGGGAGAAGGCGAGGGAGAAGGCGAGGGAGAAGGCGAGGGAGAAGGCGAGGGAGAAGGCGAGGGAGAAGGCGAAGGTGAGGGCGAAGGAGAAGGTGAGGGAGAAGGCGAGGGAGAAGGCGAAGGTGAGGAATTGTCCACCATTGCGGAAGATCTGCTTGATGTGATGGACAACGCGGATACCGATGGCGATGGCATGTTGTCTTTGGAGGAAGCACAGGGAGAATTGCCCGAGTTGACGCCGGAGCAGTTCGACGAAATCGATACCAATAACGATGGATTGCTTAGCGAATCAGAGCTTGTTGCTCAAGTCGCGGCCGGAGAAGGAGAAGGAGAAGGCGAGGGAGAAGGCGAGGGAGAAGGCGAGGGAGAAGGCGAGGGAGAAGGTGAAGGCGAAGGAGAAGGCGAAGGTGAAGGTGAAGGCGAAGGTGAAGGCGAAGGTGAAGGCGAAGGTGAAGGTGAAGGTGAAGGTGAAGGTGAAGGTGAAGGTGAAGGTGAAGGTGAAGGTGAAGGGCCAGCGACGGGTTGCCCCCAGAGCAAGGCGGACTTTGTCAATGGCGTGCGCGAGTCGCTGGGCGACTTCTTCCTGCTCGGGCTGGCCCTCGTCACCTTGGGCGTTATGTCTGTCTACAACGGGAGGCGTTCATGACCGAAGGTCGGCGATAGCCTCCATTAGCGGTTGATTTCTCGGCCCATGAGACCCTGGCAGGTCTCATGGGCCGTGTCGGCAGGAGTGCGGACTTTCCAGTCCGCAAGAAAGGTGGTGTGGTGTCAGCCAAGACCTCTCGTACGATTCCATAGCTCCAGGTTTTTTCCATGGGCCGAGTGCATGGGTCCACCATGCTATGTTATAGTTTCCGCTCCATTAACCCCCAAGCAAAAAGGGGACTGACGCAAGCGCAGCGAGGTACGAGCGCAGACGGGTCTGTCCCTTTTCTTGCGGCCTAACCCCCATAATTCACCACACCGGAGTTGCACCCGCCCCATGTCCCACGGCAATTATGACCATCAATCCATCGAGAAAAAGTGGCAGGATTTCTGGCTTGAAAATAAGACCTTCAAGACCACCCTCGACACGAGCAAGCCCAAGTATTACTGCCTGGACATGTTTCCCTATCCCAGCGGCGACGGGCTTCATGTGGGCCACCCTGAAGGCTACACGGCCACCGACATCATCTCCCGCTACAAGCGGATGAAGGGCTTTAACGTCTTGCACCCCATGGGTTGGGACGCTTTCGGCCTGCCCGCCGAGCGCCACGCCGTCCGCACGGGCGAACACCCCGCTATCATCACCAACAAGAACTGCGATAACTTTCGCAAGCAAATCCAGGCCCTCGGCCTGTCCTACGACTGGGACCGGGAAATAAACACCACCGACCCGAAGTACTACAAGTGGACCCAGTGGATTTTCAAGGTGCTCTTTGACCGTGGCCTCGCCTATGAAGTGGAAGCCCCAGTTAATTGGTGTCCCGCCCTCGCCACCGTGCTTGCCAACGAAGAAGTGAAGGACGGCAAGTACGTCGAGACCGGCGACCCCGTTGAAAAGCGCATGATGCGCCAGTGGATGCTCAAGATCACGGAGTACGCAGACCGCCTGCTGGAAGACCTCGACGATCTCGATTGGCCCGAAGGCATCAAGGCTATGCAGCGCGAATGGATTGGCAAGAGCACCGGTGCCGATGTGGACTTCATGGTGGTTGGCTCTGGCGATGTATTCACCGTGTTCACGACGCGCCCCGACACCCTCTTTGGCGCCACCTACTGCGTCTTTGCGCCGGACCATCCCCTCGTGGCCCAAATCACCACCGATGCCCAGCGCGCCGAGGTGGAGGCCTATGTGGCGGCGGCCGCCAAGAAAAGCGACCGGGACCGCATGCGCGACGACAAGGCAAAGACCGGTGTCTTCACGGGGGCACTCGCCATCAATCCCGTCAACGGAAAAGACGTGCCCATCTGGATTTCCGACTACGTGCTTTCCGAATACGGCTACGGGGCCATCATGGCCGTGCCCGCCCACGATACCCGGGACTACGAATTTGCCAAGACCTTCGGCTTGACCATTACGGAGGTGATTTCCGGTGGCGATATAGAGACAGCGGCCTATACCGGCAACGGCGTTTTGGTCAATTCCTCCTTTATCGATGGCATGAACGTACCCGAGGCCAAGCAGTGCATGACCGAGTGGCTCGACGAGCAGGGCATCGGCAAAGGGACCATCAACTACAAGCTCCGCGACTGGCTCTTTTCCCGCCAGCGCTATTGGGGCGAACCCTTCCCCCTCATCCGCACGGAAGATGGCACCATGAAGACGGTGCCCCTTACGGATCTGCCCCTCACCCTGCCCGAGATGGACGAATACAAGCCCACCGCCGATGGCGAGCCGCCCCTGGCCCGTGCCGCCGATTGGGTCAAGACCACCGATGCGGAAACGGGCAAGCCCGCCATGCGTGAAACGAACACCATGCCCCAGTGGGCCGGTTCCTGCTGGTATTTCCTCCGCTACTGCGATCCAGACAACAGCGACATGGCCTGGTCCAAGGAAGCCGAAGAATACTGGATGCCCGTCGATCTCTATGTCGGCGGCTCGGAACACGCCGTGTTGCACCTGCTCTATTCGCGCTTCTGGCACAAGGTCCTCTACGACGCGGGCTATGTGTCCACCAAGGAACCCTTCCAAAAGCTCTTTAATCAGGGCATGATTCTCGCTAATTCCTATAAAGACGAGCAGGGAAAGTATCACTATCCCCACCAGGTCGAAAAACAGGGTGAGGGCTACGTGGTCACAGAGGGCGGCGTGTCCGTCCATACGCAGGTTGAAAAAATGAGCAAATCCCGTTACAACGTCGTGAATCCCGACGATGTGGTGGCGGAACACGGCGCCGACTCCCTGCGCCTTTACGAAATGTTTATGGGACCCCTGGACCGCGACAAACCCTGGACCGACGAGGGGGTGCAGGGTGTGCATCGCTTTCTCAAGCGGGCGTGGACCCTCTTCGTCGATAGCGACACCGGCGAGCTCCATAGCCGCATCGTGGAGAGCGGGGGAGACGCCGCCATGGTTAAGGAAGTCCACAAGACCACCAAGGCTGTGACCCACGACATCGAAAACATGCTCTTCAACACGGCCATCGCCCGGATGATGGAATTCGTGAACGCCGCCATGAAGGTCAAGACGATTGACAAGGCCGTCATGGAGCAGTTCATCCTGCTGCTGGCCCCTTTCGCCCCCCACCTCGGCGAAGAAGTCTGGCAGCGCCTCGGACACTGCGATACCCTGACCTACACCCCCTGGCCCGAATGGGACGAGTCCCTCCTGGTGGAAAACACCATCACCCTGCCGGTACAGGTGAACGGAAAGCCTCGCGAGGTCATCGAAGTGGCCGCCGATGCGGACAAAGACACCATCCTCGCCGCAGCCAAGGCCGCGCCCAAGGTCAAGGGAGCGCTGGAAGGGAAAAACATCGTCAAAGAAATTTACGTACCCGGCAGGATTGTGAATCTGGTAGTAAAGTAACTGCGACCCGATTGTTACCGAGGCAAATAGGAAGCAACCTCAGAGCGCATCGGGTCTGGGAATAGTCAACCCTTCGCCAATCGCCGGGACTTGAAAGGGTTCAAACATCCTGCCACCCCAGAAGTACCAGCGGAGTCCCTTGTCGTCCAGTGGCGCATCAAAGCGAAACTGCACCGCTGCCGGTCGTCCGTCGGCTTGAACTTCCAACACCGTAACCATCAGCCCATCGAGTCCAACGGTGTCTCCTGCCGCGAAGGGTTCCAGCTCCGCGCTTCGGAACAGCTCGGCCCAGGTAGGGAGCAAATAACCGCCATCCGGCCGCAACACGAGTGTGTGTTCGTCCGTGCGTTCCACCGCTACCGCTTGATTGCCCGCCGAAAGCATGTAGGTATGTTTCGGCACCGGTTGGCGGAGGGAAGAACGAAGAATTGGTGTGCCCACCCCCATGAGGTCGTTCATGGTATGCACGAGCACGAGGGTTTCGTCGGCGATGGAGTCCTCCTGCGGCAGGTTTTGAAATGCCTCCCGTCCGGCATCTTCCAGGAAGGCAAGCATGTAGCTCGTCACCAGCAGCAACACCGGTGCCAGCACCAAGTGCGCGCCCGTCCAGAAGGTTGCCATCATCCGCTGATACCGGGGGAGGGTTGCCCGTTTGTTGTCTTGCGAAAGTATTCGGCTGAAAAAAGTGGCAATGAGTGCCATGCCACCGAGGGCGGGGAACATGAGCATGCGATCCTGGGGCGATGTCAGGCAGGCCGGCAAGGCGGACAGGGTCATGCCAAGCAGCCAGAAACGCGACGTAGAATCCGACTTGAGCTGGGGCCAGAGCACACAAAGAACAATGGCGACAAAGACGACCGCCACGCCGTAATAGACGGCATTCCAAGGCGTGGGCAGGAAGTTGTAGAAGGTGTAATCTGGCAGTCCGAAGGCTCCGAAGAACAAAACCGGCAAGCGCTCCGCGATACGATAGAGAAAAAGCAGCGGCTCATCCGTGGGGTTTACATAAGCGCCGGATCCGTAGGCCCCATAACCCAGGTGCTGGTAGACGATGCGCCAAAGCACCACCACTGCGCCATAGGGTAATAGAGCAAGGAAGCCCCGTCGGAACTTCCCGGGGTCCATAAACAAGGCGTAGGCGAATAGATAGCCTCCAATAGATACCGCCGCTTCGCCGCAGAGCAACCCTACGCATAGCGCCGCGAGACCTGCGGGCAAGCCCCAGGCTCGTCCATCGCGGCGAAACCGGTCGTGGCAATAGAGCGTCAGAATGCCAAAAATGGCGGTCAGCAGGGAGTTGCGCGCCGAGAGCCATCCAACGGGTAAGCCACGGGCATCGTCGATGCCATAGAGCAGCAGCGCGAGCACGGCAACAACGCCCGGTGCCATCAAGTTGCGGTAGAGCGCACCCACCAACAGGAGCAAGCCCGCGAACAGGAGCATGCTGTGCAGATGCATGGGCCACGCCACATCACCAAACAGGGCGTAGTCCAGCCAGTGCGACAGCGACGAAAGAGGCCGCATGAAAGCCGTGTGGGTCTCAGTCCCTGTCCACCAGGGAAGGAGTCCACGATCCATGCGTGTCTGCCGCGTTTCCGCGTCCTCGGAAAAGTGGAATCGAAACGCATCCCACGGCGCTTGCTCCACCTCCTCCATGCCGGGGTAGCCCTGAAACACAGCACGCAAGTTGTGATCGTCCGTGGCAAAGCCCACAAAGAGCGCGGGAATCGTCAGGCAAAAGGCAAGGAGAACTATCCACCGGCCCGCGTGGCGGTGGGCGATTAATTTAGAAATAAGAACAAGTGTGGATATCATTCAACAGCCTTTTCCAACTTTTTCTTCCGGAATTTTCGGTCTTCGGCATCGTTCTCAGAGCAACGCTTGGAAGCGAACGGGCGTTCCGCCCGTTGTGACAGCCGGGACGGTTATCCTACATTCCTTTGCAGGTGTTTATTTCTTTATTCACACCAGAATATCTCGTACCACATTTCCGCTGATGTCAGTGAGGCGAAAATCACGGCCTTGGAAGCGGTAGGTTAGTTTCTTGTGGTCAATGCCGAGTTGATGCAGCATCGTGGCGTGAAAGTCGTGGACCGTGACCACGTTCTCGACCGCGTTGTAGCCGAGGTCGTCGGTAGCGCCGTAGGTCATGCCCGGCTTGATGCCGCCGCCCGCCATCCAGATAGAAAACCCGTTCACGTGGTGATCGCGGCCCGGTCCGCCCTTGTTGCCCTGCACCATGGGCGTCCGACCGAATTCGCCGCCCCAGACGATGAGGGTGTCTTCCAACATGCCCCGCTGCTTCAAGTCTTTGACGAGGGCCGCCGTGGCCTGATCGACGTGGCTCGTGCATACCTCCATAAAATTCTTCAGGTCATTGTGGTGGTCCCAGCCCCGGTGGTAAAGCTGTATGAAACGCACACCCCGCTCCGCCATGCGCCGGGCGAGGAGGCAATTGAAGGCGAAGGAGCCGTCGACCCCGTCGGTGCCGTACATCTCCATGATGTGTTTCGGCTCGTCGGAAATATCGACGAGGTCCGGCACGCTGGTCTGCATACGGAAGGCCATTTCGTATTGGCTGATGCGCGTGGCAATCTCGGCCTCTTCCACGGTTTTGTCGTGGATGGCATTCAGCGCCTGCACCGAATCCACGATGTTGCGTTGTTGATCAGGGTTGATGCCCGGTGGGCTGCTCACATAGTGGACCGGGTCACCGATGGATTGAAAGGGTACACCCTGAAACTTGCTGGGGAGGAAGCCCGTGTGCCATTGGCGGGACGCCAGGGGCTGAGGGTTACGGCCACCCTTGGACGTAAGCACCACGAAGCCCGGCAGGTTCTCGCTTTCACTGCCGAGGCCGTAGAGCAGCCAGGATCCCATGCTGGGCCGTCCCGAAATGGCCGTGCCCGTGTTCATGAGGGTGTGGGCCGGGTCGTGGTTGATCTGGTCAGTGCGCATCGATCGGATGATGCAGATGTCATCGGCGATAGTGGCCGTATGGGGAAATACCGAAGCAATTTCCTGCCCCGATTTTCCGTGTTTGGCGAAAGGGAACAGGGAACCCATGCAGGTGAGTTTCTGATTCTGAAGTTGGGCCAGTTGTTCGCCCTTGGTAAAGGAATCCGGCATGGGCTGGCCATCAAGACGGGCCAATTCGGGTTTGTAGTCAAAACTCTCCAGGTGGGACGGGCCACCCGCCATGTAAAGATAAATGACGCGCTTGGCTTTGGGTGCCCCGTGGGTCGGATTGGTGATGCCCTTCCAGGTTTCTGCCGAGGCACTTTGCGCCGTGCCGGAATCCAAGAGCGAGGCCAGGGCCATGCCGCCGATGCCCCGAGCCGCCTTGCCGAGGAACTGTCGCCGGGTCTGTTGGAGAAGGTATTGGTTTATCGGGTCCATGATGGGCCGTTCCTTGGGTGAAAGGTTATTTTTTACCACGAATGACCGTCGTATAGGAGTGCGGACTTTCCTGTCCGAAATAAGGGGGGCATGGGTGCAGAAGTAGGCCACACGTGTTCTTCCACGCTCTTCGTGTATGGGCTGGCATCAAGCTCACATTGTGGCGGGTAAGAAAACCCGCCCTCCTGTGTTCCGGTCGTTTGTGGGTTTCAATAACGGTAAATCATTTCGTGGGTGTTGAAAAGCGTTCGGGCGACGGAGGTCCAGGCCGCAAGTTGCACGGGGTCCAAGGTTTCGGTGATGGGTGCTTCGCCGACAGCAAGCAAATCGCTGGCTGTTGTCGGTGTGGCTGCGAACTGCGCGGTGTGCTTTTCGAGGAGCGTATGCATGATGGCACGTTCCGAATCCAAGGGAAAGCGCGACAGGGCTTCCTGATAGGCCCACGCAATGCGGTCGGCTTCGGCCAGGCCGCCCTCCTTCAGAATTCGTTGGGCGAAGACCCGTGCCGCTTCCACAAAGGTGGGGTCGTTCAGCAGCACCAGGGCTTGTAGCGGCGAATTGGAGATGGGGCGCTCCGCCGTGCATTCCTCGCGGGTGGGTGCGTCAAAGGCGAGAAGACTGGGGTGGAGAAAGGTGCGTTGCCAATGGGTGTAAACGCCGCGCCGGTAGAGGTTTTCGCCGCTGTCCGGCTGGTATTCGCGTTTTGGGAAGTTCAACTCGCTATAGTAGCCCACCGGTTGATAGGGCCTGGCGCTTGGGCCGCCCATGGCCGTAGAAAGGAGCCCGCTGACCTTCAAGGCGTTGTCGCGGATAAGTTCCGCTTCCAGCCTAAAGCGGGATTGGCGCGCAAGGAGGCGATTGTAGGGATCCAGAGATTTCAGCGCTGCGTCGGCCCTGGAGGTCTGGCGGTACGTGCTGCTCATGACCATCAGCTTGACCACGTGTTTGATGTCCCAACCGCTCTCCATGAATTCCAGGGCCAGATAGTCGAGGAGTTCGGGATGGGCAGGCCATTCGCCCTGGGAACCGAGGTCGTCGAGTATCTTGGAGATACCGGTACCAAAATAGAGCTTCCACAAACGGTTGACGAAGACCCGCGCCGTAAGGGGGTTCTCCGGTGCCGTAAGCCAATTTGCCAGGTCGAGGCGCGTGGGGAGCCTGTCGGTCGTCTGAATATCCCCGAGAAAGGCGGGGATACCCGGTGTAACGATTTCGCCCGATTCGTCCATCCAATTGCCCCGCGCCAGCACGCGCACGACGCGGGGTTCCATGGTCTCCGTAACCACGCTGTGATACGTTTCCTGCTCCAGGCGAAACCGAGCTTCCTGTCGGCTGCGTAGTTCTTTGCGTAGCGAATCAGCCGAAGGGGCGCCTTCTGTTTCTGGTGCCTGGAGCGCCTCTCGAAGCCGGGCAATATCGGCATCCACCGTTGCAATTTTTTCGGCCTGCTCTTCATTCGGGAAGAGAAGGTAGGGTGGAAAGGGGCCGCTGTTACCCGCTTCCGTCTGGACACCGACCTCTTTAATATCGGCGAAGAAGGCGCTGAAACGGTAGAAGTCCTTTGTCGTAAAGGGGTCAAACTTGTGGTCGTGGCACTGAGCGCAACCTAACGAAGAACCCAGCCACACCGAGGCCGTCGTCCGCGTGCGATCCGCCGCGTAGCGAATGAGATAGTCCTTATCTTGGGCGCCCCCTTCGCGGGTGACCATATTCAGGCGGTTGTAGCCCGTGGCAATGCGCTGTTCAATCGTCGGGTCTTCCAGCAGGTCGCCCGCGAGTTGCTCCCGGGTGAACTGGTCGAAGGGCATGTTGTCGTTGAACGCGGCAATAACATAATCGCGGTAGGGGGCGGCACCACGAATCTGGTCGCCGTGGTAGCCCACCGTGTCGGCATAGCGCACCAAATCCAGCCAATGGATGGCCAGCCGCTCGCCGAAGTGGGGTGAGGCCAGGAGCCGGTTTACGAGGCCTTCGTAGGCCGCATCCGAGCGGTCAGAAATAAAGTCCGCCACCTCGTCAGGGGTAGGGGGAAGTCCAACGAGATCGAAGCTGAGCCTTCGGATGAGGGGGACATCGTCCGCCTCCTGCGCGGGCGCAAGTTGCTGACCTTCCAAATAGGCAAGGATGTACTCGTCCACAGGATTTCGCGCCCAGTCTCCGTTCTTGAATTCAGGCGGCGCTGTTCGCTTTGGCGCAAGGTAGGCCCAATGGGATTCGTACTCAGCACCCTGCTCGACCCAGCGTTGGAGCAATGTCTTCTCTCGCGCAGACAGGATGTGGTTGGAAGCGGGTGGCGGCATGCGGTCGTCGGGGTTATCCGTAAGGATTCGGCCTATCAGCGCACTTGTTGCCAGATCGCCGGGTACTATTGCCGCGTGGCCCTCGCGGGCGGCGGTGGCATCTTCGCGGCGATCCAATCGCAACTTGGCCTTTTGTGCCTCGGGGTCCGGTCCGTGGCAGAAGAAACAGTTGTTCGACAGGATCGGACGAATATGACGGTTGAATTCGACACGGGCTGGCAGGGGGGGATCTGCCAGTGCCGGAAATGTGGCAAGAACACACAACGCCGCCACGCCCAGCCCGATTGAAGCATTTACACAACCGTTCATAAAACTCCACTTGTCGGCTTAAAGAGCCGACGAACCATCGAGGACCACTGCCTGCATCGCGTGAGCCGACTCACGGCGACCCGCTCAGGAGAGCCGTGCGCCAAGGAAATCAAACGATGCCCAACCCCAATAATGACGGATAGGAGGAAGTACTTCAAGCCGATGTTCGATGGCCCTGCGCCGCCTTGTTCGTCTGGAAGGCTTCCCTCCAGGGACTGACGCACCCAAAGGCCCTGAAATTGGTGTGGGGACGTGGCACGAACACAATTCCCGTAACAAGAGAAGGCCGTATTCAAGGGGTGTGGCTGTCCCGGCATCGGCGAAGTTGGCCCCGCTTCAAAAAGCCCAACCAGCTGTGCCGCGATGACGGAAGTCGGCTAGGCAGCACCGTGGCCCTGCAAATCACGGGACATCAACGGACCTGGTGAGACCTTGATTCGTTTTAGTGTTTCTGCTTCGAGCCACCGATAGCATTGCTTCATGCTGGAGCGTGGTCCGCGTCACCCCCTGAGCTTCGCTCCCCAATACAATCGACATTGATCAACCGGTGGCTTTGAACTTCGTGGTAGAATGTTTCTTTTCTTTCTTGGAGAGTAAGGCCCATGGAGTCCCCTATGAAATTATCGCTGCGCGTAGCTGCCCTGCTCCCCGCATTGCTACTCGGATATCTGTTCTTGTGGCCCGTTCCCATAGACCCGGAGGCTTGGCAACCGCCATCGGCCCCGTCCCTTACGGGGCTCTACGCTGTAAACAACGCGCTTGCGGGCGTGACGCGCCTGGGCGAAGGCGTCGGCCCAAAACCGGAGGATATTGCCATCGATTCGCAGGGGCGCATTTACGGCGGATTCGAAGACGGGCGAATTATGCGGTGGGACCCGTCCGGGCAGCATCCCGAATTGTTCGTCGATACGGGGGGGCGTCCCCTCGGCCTTCATTTCGATGCCGACGAAAATCTTGTGGTCGCGGATTCTCTCAAAGGCCTCATTCGCGTCGCGCCCGATGGGACCACGACGGTGCTCTCCACCGAGCAGGGCGGCCTGCCCTATGGCTTTACGGACGATGTTGATATTGGCGCAGACGGGTCGATTTACTTTTCCGATGCCTCCCATAAGTTTGGCCAGACTCAATTCATGGAGGACCTCATCGAGCACGGTCCGAATGGCCGCCTGCTGGTCTGGCACCCGGAGAGCGGTCAGGCCGAACTGCTTCTCGACGGCCTCTATTTTGCCAACGGCATTGCTGTTGACCCCGATCAGCAATTCGTGTTGGTCAATGAAACGGGCTCTTACCGGGTGCGCAAGTATTGGATTGCAGGGCCGAAAAAGGGCCGGGACGAGGTGATTATCAACAATCTTCCCGGATTTCCCGACGGCATTTCCGCCGGATCGAATGGGGTCTTCTGGATTGCCCTGGCATCGCCCCGCAATGGACTGATGGACAAGCTTGGCCCCAAGCCCTTTCTACGCAAGGTGATCATGCGACTTCCCGCGTTCCTTCGTCCCAAGCCTGTCCAATACAGTTTTGTCGTGGGTATCGACGCGGATGGGAAGGTGTTGCACAACCTTCAGGACCCGGACGGAGCCTACGCGCCCATAACCAGTGTGCAGGAGCATGAGGGCATGCTTTATTTCGGGAGCATCGTGGAGTCCGCCTTTGCACGCATCGCGGTGCCCGAGATCACCGAAACCACGATGAAATAACGTGGCTGTGCCACGACCGTGACCGTCATCTCCGCGAACGCGAGGAACCAGTAGTGTTACGATGTGCTCCTGCTGTGGCATCTTGCTCCTTAAAAAAGCAACCTGCGGGTGCCACGGGTAGGCCTCTCAGGGCTTACCCGTGTCGTTCCTACCGATGAGGAAGACGAAGCAGATTCAGAGGAAGCGGTTCTGCACGGGTAAACCCTACCGGGCCTACCCGTGGCACCCGCCGGTCTCTTTGTCAACTATAAGGTGTCCGTGTCGTGAACGGTTACCTTATTTTGTAGTGGTTTTTCCATAGTAAGGCACTAATGACTATGTTGCAATGTTCCGAACAGGCCCTGAAGACCCTTGTTAGCTTGGGCGATTCCTTTGCGCTCATCGACAACCCACCCGGCGTGTTCCCGCCCCGTGAACTCGTTCCCTTGGCCCCGGTGCATAGGCGGCTCGACGGGATGCCTGCCGCCATTTTTCTGGACATGGACGGTACCCTGACCTGCACCGAACCCCTGTTTCTTCATGGGGTGGAAGCGGTCGTGCGTCGTACCACGGGGTGGCATGGCAAGGCCGATTGGGCGGGGCTGGATTCCGAGCGGGACTACCCCAATATTGTGGGCTTCAGTACGCTCCGCAACCTGGAGTATCTGCATACTTTGCACGGCGACCACGTGAAGGCACCCCTGTTTTTTGATGCCGTTGACCGCGCCCTCGTCTTTCTTTGTGAGCATGATGTTCCCCAGGATATACACGTTCGCGTGGCGTCGATGCTGGAGGCCTATGATCTCACGGCGTGGTGGGACTATGGGCGGATGCATGACCGCGACCCTGGCGTGGGCAACACAATCCAGAAGACCTGCGTAAGGCGATTCCCCCAGATCGACCAGACCATGTTTTCGCAGTTTGGCCTGATGGTTTTCTATGCCGACTATCTCGATGCCCTGGAGAAGGTGAATCGTGGGGAAGAGGCATCGGTGTCCGAGGCCCTGTTTGGGGATCCGACGAAGCCCGCAGTTGCGCCCATGCCCGGTGTGGCCCTGCTTTGTGCGTTGGCGAAGGGCTGGCTCCCGGAATCCGCCGCCGCCGACATCGTTGCCGCACACGGGCGTGATGGGGGAGAGGTCGGCGTGCTGGCCGCGCTCTGTCGGCGCTTTGCTGCCTCACCGGTTCCCGTGGCCCTTGTTACGTCGTCCGGTCGCCATGAAACGGGCCTCGTATTGGAGGCGGTATTTCGCGCCATGCGCGGCGAGGTCGCAACGTGGTCGCTGTCATCGGCGGACTGCGAGCGCATCGTTGCGGGTTTTGCCCGCCCGGAAAACTATCTTGATGCCATCGTTACCTGTGATGATGTGATCGATGGACGCATGAAACCCTTCCGGGATCCTTACACCATGGCCTTGGAGCGTCTTGGCTTGGACGGTGTGGCTGCACAACGGGTCATCGGCTTTGAAGACACCGAAGCGGGTATTATCGCGCAACGGGGTGCGGGGGTGGGCGTGCCGTGCGCGGTACCTATCGAGTTTACCATGGGGCAGGATTTTTCCGCTGCGGCTCATATACTGCCGGGTGGGGTACTCGATGCGGTGTTGGGCGAGGGATTGTTTTTGGGGTGAGTGGGGATAGGAGATTTCGGGCACGCTGTGGATGGCGTGGACTTGGTGGACACTGTGGACTTGGTGGACACTGTGGACAGCACAAGTTGTCCGCCACGTCTAGCAAGTCCACATTCTCCACCGAGTCCATGAAGTCCAAGCTGGAAAAGGTGTTTGTCTCAGCGGCGATTGGCGAGAAAATCCTCAAAGGCCTTTCGCCAGGATGCCGACAATGCGGTGTTCGCCAATACCCGTTCGATCTCGGGGAGGTTTCTGTTGTCGAAGAAGCGGAGGTGGTTGATTTCCTGTACGGTGACCCGTTCCTGGTCGGTGGGCACCAACGTGATGGCATCGCCCTGTTGCAAGGTTCCTTCTTCCAAGACCCGGAAATAGAAGCCGACCAGGCCACTCTTCATGAATAGCTTGGGAAAGCCCGGAAGTTTCATTGCGACGCCGAGTTTGAAGCAGGGCTGACGCGGCTGGCTTACCTCCAGAACTACGCTGCCGATGCGGAGCCGGTCACCGATGGACAACTCGGATTCGAGCACCCCTTCGGTGGTTAGATTCTCGCCAAACTGGCCCACAGTGAAATCGTCCTTGCCCAATTCGGCGGCCCAGTGGGCGTAGTGTTCCCAGGGATATCCGTAAACCGCTTTGTCCACGCCACCGTGATTCACGAGGTCCGCCTGTTTGTCCCCCGCTATCTGGCATCGGCCCACGGCGACAGCATCCTCAACAGGCTTCTTGAAAATACCGGTGCTGACGAGTTCACCGCGATGCATTATCTGGGTGAGGCCGGATAGATTGACGGAACGAATCTTCATTGGTGATTCCTGGGGGTTATACGAGGGATGTTTCTTTTTGTGATTTTGCGTCGTTCTTTAGGGCAAGCACCGCGTCGCGCACCTTCTTCGCCAGTTCCTTCCGGTCTCCCGTGGGGCAAATCGCTTCGCCAAAACGGATCGTGACATGGAGTCCGCGAAAGCCGAGAAGTCGGCGGGCGTGGGGCAGCATGACATGGTCGCGCCAATAGGCGACATCATCTCCGATGACGATTTTGGGGTCGCTGGCGCTCCATTCGAGATGGACGGGAATGATGTCGGCCTGCCCATCGAGCGCGGCTTGGAGAAGGGGGCCGCGAAAGGGGAGAATGGCATCCCCATCGGAACTGGTGCCTTCGAGAAAGACACAGACATTGTAGTTGGCGTTGATTCGGCGGACGATGTTCGCGTTGGTGCCTTGCAGGCACCGGATATTCTTTCGGTCTACGGTGAGGTTGCGGGAGAAGCGAAACGCTGTGCCAACAATGGGCCAGCCAAGTACCTCTGCCTTGGCAACGTACCAGGTGCGCAAAACCTGGCTGAGGGCGAAAATATCCGCGTATGTCACGTGGTTTGGTGCGATGAACGCGCCGTGGTCGGGGAGTTTTCCTTTGGTGGAGACGGTTATGCCCGCCGCTTTTCCCATGGCACCCAGGCACTCGTGGTTGCCCTGATAGAGGAGCTGTGTGCGTTCATCCTCACCCTTGAGAAAGAGCATTCGGAAGTAGTACGGCGGAAAAAAACGGAGCACCACCCCCAGAAGACGAAGAACGCGCCAAGCGGCGAGCCATTTGCTGGAATGTGCCCGATGGACAGTCGAACTTGTTTGCTGAGCCTTCGCAGTCACTTCAATAGATCCAGTTGAGAGAGTTTTACGTTTCGTCCGTCCATGAAGGTGAGAAAATCCACCGTGCCAAATTCGTTCACCCCCATCCAGGTGCCACCCGTGTCGCTGTCGAGGGGGGCCAGCCAGTCAGGCGTATTGGCAGGTTGATGGTGTTTTGGGGATACTTCAGAACCCCGTGACCGGGCTTCATCGCGATTCATGGTGACGAGAAACCCGGCATCGTCTTGATTCACCGTTACGGTACACATGGCTCAGGTAGCCGTCGAGATTGCCGGGGTTGCATGACCCCGCTGTTGATGCTCATGGGTCGTGGTGGAGTAAGCGACGCCCAGATCGTCTGGCAGGATCACACCCTGCAATTCTGCCAGTATGGACACGAGGGCCAGGTGGTGAATGGTATGGCTCGTCAGAAACGACAATTCGCGTCGGAGGGTGCTGACCGACTGAGATTCGGGTGCGTCAATCCTTGGGATCTGACAGATGGTTAGCGGCGTGTCGAGACGTGTCGGATCGAGCGCGTTTATCCAGGATAGGAGCATCGCCATCGCCTCTTTAAGGGCGGCGGGCTCCTGCTCGATGCATACGTTACGTTCGCGTGTGTCGTAGGAAATGGTGCCGAAATCCAAGCCGTTCATCAACGCGGCCAAATGCTCGTAGCAGTGTCGTAAATGGGGGCTGATTCCGTTGTGATCCTTCCAGCGTGCGCGATATTGCGCTGGCGTGACCGTATTGGCAACCAGGAGCATGCGTTCGCAGGATTCTACGCAGCCCCGAATTGCGGTATCATTTATTTCCGTAGAATCATTCATCATGGTCCCTATGTATTCTTTACCCCGTGTAAATATTTCATTCGTTTTTTTCGTAGTGCAGGAGTGCGTCTACACGAATATAATCGAAGCCATTCTCACGGTGTAGCGTGCCTGCCGTGCGAACTTGCAGGCCCGCCAGGGTGACATCATATTGGAGGGGTTTTCTCCTCGGTCCGACGAGCAAGATTGCGGAGTCGTAGCCCTTGGAGTCTACGAAAATAGCGGGTGGAATACCACCCGAAAGACACCGGATGGCACGGGCGCGTTAACTTTGCCTGTGGTCGGGCGCATTGCCGCCAAATATTGGCCACTTGGGCTTGAAATAAGAATACTGCGTCGGGCAGGATCAGAGGGAGTGGAGGGCGTGACATTCCCTTAAAATAGAAGGAGTATCTGAGGAAAATGAAATTACTGAAAATACGAGAAACCTTTGCCGCGATTTTCGCGCTCACGCTCGTGGTTCTATTACTCGCTGTTGTGGCCCGCGTTTTTGGCTTTGAGATTCCCGGACTGATTCAAATTACCGATGCCTTGGGCATCGGCGGCTGAGCGGGGCAAGGCAGTACGTTGTTCCCGGTCCTAATCGCCGGCCAGTGGCTTGGGCGGCAAAGAATCGCTTTTGGATGAGTCCGTGTCGTTGTGGCCTTGGGCACCGAGCCGCTTTAATCCGTTCAAGGCCGCAATCTTGTAGGCCTCGGCCAGCGTCGGGTAGTTGAAGACCGTATCGACGAAATAGCTGATTGAGCCACTGAAGGCCATGACAGCCTGTCCAATATGCAGTAGTTCTGATGCGCCATCGCCCAGGATGTGTACCCCCAGGAGCCGCCCGGTCTTCTGGTGGAAGACGAGTTTAAGCATGCCCGTTTCATCGCCCATGATCTGCCCTTTGGCGACTTCGCGATAGCGTGCGATGCCGACTTCATAGGGGATGCCTTCGTCGCTCAGTTCGTGCTCTGTTTTTCCGACCATGGAAATCTCCGGGATGGTAAAGATCCCGTAGGGCAGCAACTCGGTGTCTGAAAAGAAGGGAACATCGAAGGCATGGCACGCGGCGAGTCGTCCTTGTTCCATGGAGGTGGAGGCCAGCGCCGGGAAGCCGATAATATCGCCCGCAGCATAAATGTGGGGCACCGCCGTTTGGAGGTGCTCGTTGACGTCAATTAGTCCCCGCTGATTGGCGGCGAGGCCGGCGGCTTCCAGGTTGAGCGCTTCGGTAGCGCCTGCCCGGCCCGATGCGAACATGAGCAAGTCGGTTTTGATCTCCCGGCCATTCTCCAGTGTTGTGATGACGCGCCCGTTCGTGTCGGTCGTGATCGACGCGAAATCTTTCCCGAGATAGAGGGTCACGCGTTCGTCGCGCATGTGAAAGGTCAAGGCCTCGCAGATCTCCCGGTCAACGAAGCGGAAGAGTTCGGTGCGCCGATCCAGCAGGCGGACATCCACCCCCATGGCGGAAAACATGCAGGCGTATTCGGTGCCGATGACGCCCGCGCCAATGATCAGCATACTTTTGGGGATCTGATCCAGGCTAAAGTCTGGAGAAAATATGGTGTCGGTGTCGATGATGGTGCTGTTGTTGAAGGGAACGCGGTCCGCACGATAGGGCACGGTGCCCACGCTGATGAGGATCTTTTTCGCCTCGATCAATCGGCGCCCGTTCAGCGTCTCGACGGCGACGACATTGGCGCTGTCAAAGGATGCGGTGCCATAGACCACCTCCACCCCGGTGCGGAGCAGCCGACTGCGCGCCACTTCGTTTTCGTGGGCCACGACACGGCTGACGCGCTGGTTCAGATCGGCAAAGGATATGTCGCGCTTAATTTGAAAGCTGCGCCCGTAGACCGCCCGATGGCGGAGGCCGGTGAAGTGGATGATAGCCTCGCGCAACGTCTTGCTTGGGATGGTTCCGGTGTTGGTGCAGACACCGCCGAGAATCTGCTGCTTTTCAGCGATTACGACGCTTTTACCCAACTTGACTGCTTGAATAGCGGCTCGCTGTCCCGCAGGTCCAGAGCCAATTACCATCAAATCCACTTGCTGCATGCGCAATTCTCCTTTGCTGCGTGTTGCATAGAGTATGCGGATTTGCGGGGGGGCCTTGCAAGTGGGCGATACGCGAATCATGTTTGAATGCTTGTCCGGCGCCGGACTATTCTGGTGGTTGGCAGTCTTCCTCAAGCAGAATCACGAGACACGAGTTGCCTGGCGGTGTCTGGACAGTGGAACCGGTATACCTGCCCGTGGAATCCGCCAGCGCAACGCCCGCGACGAAGATGAAACGCGAATGAGGAAAGAATCTATGATCGGAGATTCACCACCGACCACCTCTATCCATTGGGAGCGGGCATTGCCCTCGTTGGGTGGTTTCTGGGGTGGGGACCTGCTTCGCCCAAGTCCACTGCGTGGAACGAATCAAGCATAGTGTCCAACGCGAAAAGCGCCCAGAAGAATGTAGGACAGCCGTCTCGGCGGTCACGACAGACGGTACGTCTGTCAAACACTCTGGGGGCTGCGAAGGGGCTTCAATGGAGGCCGTGAACGGCCTGTGACAACCGGGACGGATGTCCTACATTCGGATGGGCGCGCTTGCGTATGTTGTGGGGACAGCCCCGCCTGTTGGAGTTGCCAACCCTGCAAGCGATGGGTGGTTGGACGAGGCGGTTGTCTTCCTTGTTCATGGTTGGCTTGGGCGAGGCAGTCCCCGCCAGGGGCGCGTCTACGAGCTGTACCGGCAGTATGTGATTGCTTGGGGTTTTGCCTTGCGACCCCTTGGTACCATGTACTGCCGGTACCGCCACGAGTTTCGTCTGGCACGAAATCGATGGCAGTCCACACCCCACTCGCCCAAGATTTTGGGGACACCCGCCTGTTGAAGCGCTTCGCCCTAACACGAATGAATGGGCTGGCCAAGACGACTGACTTGCCGGTGCGGGAGGGCCTTGGGCGAGGCAGTCCCCCGCCTACGGCGCGTCTTCGACCTTATCGCTGTCCCGCGTAACTCTTCTTTCTGCCCTTGCCAAACTCCCGGGCCTTGGGACGTTTTACGGGCTTGCCGTGGCTGGGCATGAGGATGCGGTGCTGGCGCAGTCGTGCCGTTTGGTCGCGGGCGACGTAGATGTCCCGGCCGTATTGGTCGATGCTGGCGTAGAACATGGCCGTGGCGACGATGCCGGGGGTGGGGATGAAACATTGGACCTGCTGGGGTTTCCAGTTGCGCTCTTTGAGCCAGGCAGATAGCTCTTGCATGTCTTCGTCGGTGCAGCCGGGGAAGCCGCTGATGAGGTAGGGGATGACGTATTGTTCTTTGCCCGCGTCGCAGGACTGCTGCTGGAACAGGCTGAGGAATTTCTCGAACTTCTCAAACTTGGGCTTCCGCATGAGTTTGAGCACCTTGTCGGACATGTGCTCGGGGGCAATCTTGAGCTGGCCGCCCACGTAGTCGTTCACGAGGGACTTGATGTACTCGCCGCCGTCTTCGGCCATGTCGTAGCGGATGCCGCTGGAGATGCGGAGGTGCTTGACGCCGTCCATATCGCGGAGGGAGTTCAACAGCTCAACCTGTTCGCCTTCGTTGGTCTTGAAGTGCTTGCAGGGGTTGGGCGTGAGGCAGTCGGCCCGCTTGCAGGTGCTGGGGTCGTCGGCGCAGTAGGAGCCCCACATGTTCGCGGTGGGTCCGCCCACGTCGGTGATGCTGCCGCGCCACTGGGGGTGTTCGGTGATGGTCTTCACTTCTTTTTTTATCGAATCGGCGCTGCGCGAGGTGATGGTCCTGCCCTGGTGCATGGTGATGGAGCAAAAGGAGCAGGAACCGGCGCAACCCCGGTGGGAGGTCACGCTGAACTGAATCATCTTCGCGGCGGGGATGTCTTCGGTGTAGACCGGATGGGGAATGCGGGTGTAGGGCAGGGAATAGAGGAGGTCCATCTCTTCCGTTGTGAGTAGGCGTGCGGGCGGGGCGATGGCGATGAGGCGGTTGCCGCATTTTTCCGCCGCCCACCGAACGCCCTGAAAGGCCTGGCGTTCCAGGGAGAGGGTGGCCTTCATGAGGGCCTTTTCATCAGCCATAATGTCGTCGTAGGAAGGCAAGACTACCAGATCGTCGTCGTCCTTCGGGGCGTAGCTTGCGGACTTCAAGGCTTCCAGGGAGGGCAGGGCAAAGGTGGTGCCGGGGATGCCATGGAGGGTCTCCGGCGTGTAGCCGGGGCCGGGCGGGTTGGTGTCGAGCCGCCGGGCGATGTCGAGGATGGCCAGCTCGCCCATGCCGTAAACCAGCAGGTCGGCCTTGCTGTCGAGGAGGATGGAGCGGCGAATTTTGTCGCTCCAATAGTCGTAGTGGGTGGCGCGGCGGAGGGAGGCCTCCACACCGCCAATGACCACCGGGATGCCGGGGAATGCCTGGCGGATGAGATTGGTGTAGACGATACTCGCACGGTTGGGGCGGGCACCGGCACGGCCACCCGGGGTATATTGGTCGTCGCTTCGTTTTTTCTTGAAGGTCGTGTGGTGGGCCAGCATGGAATCGATGGTGCCCGCCGTCACACCCACGAAAAGACGGGGCGCGCCCATGACGGTGAAGTCCGTGGTGTCGTTCCACTTGGGTTGGGCTACGATGCCCACGCGAAAGCCATGTTGCACGAGCCACCGGCCGAGGAGCGGTACGCCAAAGGACGGATGGTCTACATGAGCATCTCCAGAGATGAGGAGCACATCGATTTCGTCCCAGCCGCGCGCGTCCATTTCCTCACGGGTCATGGGCAGGGCGGGTTCATCGAAAAAAGGGACACATTCGGCGTTGGTGGGTATTCTCTTCTTGCGGGCCACGGTGGGTTTTCCTGGGTGGGTGGGGGACTAGGCGGGGCGAAGACACACACCGCCTACCTGAGGTCATTGTACCATAGCGCACAATTTGAGGCTCAGCCTGATTCAATCGCAATTGAAAAAGGGGACAGCAAGGGTGTCACCCTCACACGAAGCCGGTTCCCGGCTAAGCTTGCGGGTGCGGGTTCACGGAGGCTCCCTGCGCCATCACTTGACCTGAGAATTCATGCTGACAACCTCTGTAGGTTTTCAGTAAGCGTTCACTATTCGTGGCATCTTGGTCCTTAAGAAATCAACCTGTGGGTGCCACGGGTAGGCCTCTCAGGGCTTACCCGTGTAGTTCCTATCAGCGGGGTGGACGATCCAAAAACAAAGACAGCGCATCTGCACGGGTAAACCCTACCGGGCCTTACCCGTGGCACCCGCAGGGCACGCGTTACGCCAGCCGACGCATGTGGGGCATGGAAAAACACGAGCGGCCTTTGCTGACACAACGCCGCACTTGTTGCGGACTGGAAAGTCCGCACTCCTGCCCGACCCGTGAGGGAGTTTTTTGAGTCTGGCTACTACGCCTTATAGTGCGCCGCCACTTTCCTGATTCCGGCCGCAAATTGGAGGATCTGCTCTTCCGTCATGTATTCCTTGATGAATACCCGCATGCCCGTCTTCAGGATGGCCTCGGCCTCGGGCGTTTCCACCTTGGTGTAGTCCATGTCGGTCATGCCCGCCTCCTTGATAGTCCAGTGGCCGTTGAAGAAGGCGTGGTTCTTAAACACATCGCTGCGGTGGACCGGCACAGGAATGTAGCCGGGACTACAGGGGACACCCTCGGCGCGGAGGGCCTTGTAGATCTGACCACGGTCTACCGTAAAGGCGGCGGGGTCGATACGGAACATGTTCAACCAATACACACACCGATCTTCGGCGTGGACTTCGTGGGGGGTGATACCAGGGATGCCACTGATTTCGGCATTGAGCAGATTGCCCAGCTTGGCGCGGGAGGAGGCAATACCTTCGAGGCGCGTCATTTGGCCCGCGAGCACGGCCGCCTGGGGTTCGCTCATGCGGTAGTTGGTCGAGAAGCCCTGCCACTTGCCTTCGGAGCGATTGAAGCCTTTGTCGCCAAAGGGCTGAAGCTTGGGGCCAAGAACGGGGTGGCTCGAAGCGACCACACCCCCGTCGCCGGTTGTGATGTGCTTGGAGTTTTGCAAGGACCAACAGGCGATGTCGCCCAGGGTGCCGATGGGCTTGCCGCGATACTTCGCGCCCCAAGCCTGGCAGGCATCCTCAATCAGGACGAGTCCGTGCTTGTCCGCGATGGCCCGCAATTCGGTCATCTTGCTCGGATTGCCCGCGAGGTGGACCGCAATAATTGCCTTGGTCCTGGGCGTAATGCGCCGTTCCACATCCGCCGGGTCGAGGGTCAACGTGTTGGCGCCGAGATCGGCAAAGACGGGAACGCCCTGCTGGTAGATGATACCAATGACGGTGCCGACATCGGTGATGGGGGAGGTAATCACCTCGTCGCCCGGAACGAGGCCCGTTGCGGCAACGGCGATGTGGAGCGCGGCGGTGCCGGAGGTACAGGTCATTACATGTTCGAGGGGGCACATGGCCTGGAAGCGCTCTTTGAAAATGGCCGTCTGGGGACCTTTCCAATAGAAGAGGGCATCCTGCTTGACCATTTCCGTCAAACGTTCGAGTTCAGGCGCGCCGAATCGAGGCGGTGCGGTCGAGGTGGCCGTGACGGCCTTGGCACCACCGTCAATGGCGAGTTTTGCTGTGGCTGCCGTGGCGCGTTGGCTCGCGGCGAGGCCTGCGACGGCCAATCCCGCAGAAGCGGCCATGAATTCCCTGCGTCGTATGGTTTTCTTTGTGCTCATTTCCTCAACTCCTTGCCTGGTTATAAATTGATATGATCTACCTGACAAGTGCCAGGACATCGTGGACTGAATTTGGTGCCAATACATCGTGGACTGGGGCGGGTGGTGTTGTCAACCGAGGGTATGGCTATAGTGACTTCCTTTGTGCCTGAAAGGAGGTCATATGGACAATGC
>JAJRPE010000377.1 GCA_024280935.1 Candidatus Hydrogenedentota bacterium | reverse complement strand
CAATTCAACATCCATGTGGACACCAAAAACACCATTAGCCACCGTCACGCCCTTATCGCGCAACAGCTCGCCCACCCGTTCATAAAGCGGGGCTGCCTTCTCGGGCCGCGCCGCCTTCACAAAGGAGGGACGCCGCCCTTTCCGGCAGTCGCCGTGCAGGGTGAATTGGGAAATAAGTAATATCGCGCCACCCACGTCCAACAGGGACAAATTAAACTTTCCATCCTCGTCATTGAAGATGCGCAGGCCCACAATCTTGTCTGCCATATAGGTGGCATCCTTTTCCTCGTCATCCACATCGACGCCCAGCAAGACCATCAGGCCCAGGCCGATCTCCCCCACCACGACATCCTCCACCGTCACCGAACTATGACGTACCCGTTGCACAACTGCTCGCAAATCAACACCTCCTCTAAAGATGAAGCGAGTCTATCAGCGGCACCGTGGGGATGCAACAAGGAGGTTGGGCATCCGTGCCCGACACAAAGGGCACGTTGCTCAATCAAGCGCACGCAAAGTTGTGGAAACTCCTGGATTCAAAAACACAGGCGGGATGCCCATGTTCACGGTACCCGACTTTCGCCGCACCATGAGTGAATGGGTGAACCTGCTCATCGCCAAGGGCTTTCAGATTCAGGCGATGCAGGAACCCTGTCCCAGTGAAGCGGCCATAGCACAACACCCCAGCCTGCACTCTGGAGACATCGCCCCCTTTTTTCTCCACATTCGTGTCGGCAAGTCCCGCATGATCCCTCTCCCCTTCTGATTCTCCATAACCGAGACGCTTGTGGTAACATTCTGGACAGAAACTATTATTGCCGCACGGAAAACAGGGATTGACACATTCTCGTAAAATACCGATTGGGAGAAGTCGATGTCGATTAAGTATGAATTAATCATTTACTGGAGCGAAGAAGACCAGTCCTTTATTGTCGAGGTTCCAGAATTGTCGGGCTGCATGGCGGACGGCAATACCTACGAACAAGCGCTTGCCAATGCACAAAAGGTCATTGAGGAGTGGATTGCGACGGCTCAGGCACTTAATCGACCCGTTCCAGAACCCCGAGGTCGGCTGATGTACGCATAGCAAGCCCCATAGCCGACGTAAGGAAATGCGCGCTGTGACTCATCTTTTACCCACTAAGCCCATCAACCACAAAAAAGGGGGGGGACCATGATTGCACTTATTCTCTTGGGCACCTGTTTCGCAATTCTAATAGTCGGCGTATTGACTGCCATACCCGTACTCCTACTCCGGCGCGTGATCGAAGGGGGGCGCGTTTTTCAAGGGGAGGTGGACGAGCATCGCGCGGAGTTCTTCGAAAAGGTCTTTGGCCTATCCAGGAACGATCTAGAGTTTTTTCACTTCGATGGAAAAGACTTTCATCTATCGAATGGAAGGCACCACTTCTCACAATGTTCCCGAGTGCGACACATGGACTCCAAGACAGTTGAAGTACTAAATCCGGCATTACCACACAGAACTAGCTGGCGTTATTCTCGAATAGATGGGGGGGCGGATCGGCGGTACAGCAACAACCATGAAATATTACACTCCGTGAAGCACTCCCTTCTGATAGAAGGAAGCAGCACTCACAAACTAATCACCTATGATCTACGCGATGGCACCGGACACGAACTTGAAATGCTCAACAAATTTCTGGCGTTTTCGAATACGTTTGACATGGAGGCGATCCTGTTGGCTTATGCATCGTCCAAGAGAGACCTAGTCAGGCTGGAGGGCAAATGGAGCTCTGCGGTTAAACGCAAGAAAGAACTTGATGGCGCACTGAAAGCAACCCGACGGTTAGGCGCACTTCCTGGAGCTAATAACAAGCTGGACAAAATCCATACTGAGCGGAAACGAGTCGCTTCATCAGTTTCTGAGTTAGGCAAAAGAGTGCTGGCCGCACAGGATGATCTGTCAAGAGGAATTCGAAGGGTCGAGAAGATGAACCCCGGATTCATATACTAAGTGCAACGCTCGAAGATATTGAAACGGTGCATTCCGTGAGTGCATCCTAGTCTAACGTTTTTTCGAAGCTTAGGGGCCGCGTGTGCGGTCTTTTGGGACAGCCCCGCCTGTTTGAGTGCGCTCCACCAATCGCAGCGGGCATGTTCGCCACGAAGCATATTTCCTCACCCATCACAGGCTTGGGCGAGGCAATCCCCGCATGGTGAGATTCCACTTTTATTAAGGCTTGCGGCTCGCTATGATGGTTATAACCAATGGAGAGTCTCATGAAATCGATTATTCTGTGCATGATGGTACTGAGCGCAGCACTTTTGATCCCGGGCAGCGGAGCTGCGGAAAACGCGGCCTCCGATAGCACGCCCATCGACGTGGGTAGCGAGAAGCAACTCTTCATCGACGATCTCTTTTTCGACACGTCCGATGGTGTTCGTCTCCAGCTTAATCCCGCCCTCAAGACCGGCGAGCAGAACGTAGAAAGAAACCAGCCCTGGGAAAGCGCCACGCTGAACTGGTTCTCCGTCATGGAAGACCGGCGTGGAACGATTAAACCCGAGACAGGGGGCCGGGCCAAGTACCGGATGTGGTACGAATGCTACGACATCGAGGGCTGGCCCACAATGAACGACACGTCCTTCTGCTACGCCGAGTCCGCCGATGGCATCACGTGGATCAAACCCGAACTCAATCTCTCCACTTACAAGGGCAGCACCAAGAATAATATTCTCTTTCGCCAAATAGGGCCGGAGGGTTCCCGCTCCCGTGTCCACGGGGCGCAGGTCTTCAAGGACCCCAAGGCACCACCGGCGGAGCGCTACAAGGCCGTGTCCCAGGGAATCTTCGCGCCCCTCGGCACCCCGCCCCATCGAATCGCGGGCATGTACTCTGCCGATGGCCTCCAATGGACCCGATACCCCGATCCCATTTGTGACCAATTCGCGGACAGCCAGTATTCGGGTTTCTGGGATGACAGCCTGGAGGAGTATGTAATCTATGGGCGCGTAAGCGGGCGGGGCCGAGCGCTGGGGCGATCCACGAGTGACGACTTCTCCTTCTTCGAACCGTTAACGTTGGTGCTTCAGACCGATGACAACGACCCCGCAGACAGTGACCTCTACAATTCAGCGGCGCTGAAATATCCCCATGCGGCCAACGCCTACT
>JAJRPE010000376.1 GCA_024280935.1 Candidatus Hydrogenedentota bacterium | reverse complement strand
GTTCGCCCAGAAGCACCGCGCCCTCCACATCCGCCAGCATGGGATCGAAGTTGGGGTCGTTGATGTGGTCAGGACGGGGTCCCTGCTTGGGCACGAGGCCTTCGGGGCCGGACTTAAACTTACGGTCCTCAATGATGGCGAAGTCGATGCCACCCACGTTCATTGAGGTGTAGTAAACCGTGATGCCCCGCTGGACGGGCGTGGGGTCGAAGGGGTCGGGCAAGTGGCTCGTTTGGGCGCGTTGCACCTCATTGACGTAGTCTACCGGCATGAAATAGCCACCATCATGTCCCGCTGGGGTCATTGATTTTTTGCCGCCCGCGCCCCATATATTCGCTTGGCCCACGTCGTGGTCATCGGGGATGGCGATGGTGGGGCGGTCCCGGATAATCTCGCCGAACTGCTGTCCAAAGAGCAACCAGGCTTCATAGTGTCGTTTGTGATCGTAGGATTGGTCGCCCGAAAAGAAAAGCAGGTCCGGGTCCTGGGCCTTCACGTTGGCGATGATGTCGGGCCGGGCTTGGCGATCACGGTTGGAGTTGCCGGTGAAGGCCGCCACCACGATTTCGTTCTTGTCGATGGGGTCGCGGCGTATGCGGCCCTCGTAGGTGTGGGATTTGCCATAGGCGACGCGGTACTGCCAGTCGCGGGTGTTGTCCCAGTTCTCCACGCGGAAGGGCGCGGTCCACCCGGGATTCACCACCGTCGTTTTGGCAATCTCTTTCCAGGCACCGCCCTCTTTTACTTCCAGTCGGATTGTATGGTCATCCGTCTTCAGGGGATAAAGCTGGGCGGTAAGTTTCAGGGTCTTGTCCTGCACCGTGTAAAGGGCGAAGCAAAAGACTTCGTCGGAACCCCACGTAACAATAGGATTACGCTTGGGTTTTGGCTTGGGCTGCTTGGCGACGGCGTGGGGCGTAGCTTGACCTGCGGCTTCCTGGGCCTGAAGGGGTGTCATGGCGGTCGTTAATGCCATGCAGGCAACGAGCACCATCAGAGAACATCGGTGTTGGAATTGCATTGTTGAAACTCCCTGCGTTTTTCGTAAATGTTCACGGGGCATGCCAAGGGTGCCACCCTCACACGCAGCCGGTTTCCGGCTAAGTTTGCGGGTGTGGGTTCACGGAATATTTTCTGCTTTGTCACACGCAGCCTGAAAACTCATGTTGACAATTCCGTCCGGTTTTCCTTACTGGCGTAACGTCGCCTACATGCTCCGCACCCGTAAGCTCCCCCGCTTCGCTCCTCCGCGTACGGGTGGCACCCTCAGGGTGTTCTTCGTAGGGGCATCGCGACAAAAAATCCATAACAGAAATGGTTAGCGCTTTTCCTCAGCGGTGAGCGGAAATATCTCGGAGGGCGTGTGGGCCGTATCAATCTTTCCGTTCAGACGCGCCACGACTTCGGGGTGTTTTTCGGCGACGTTGTTTTCTTCGCCCAAATCGTCTTTGACGTTGTAGAGCTCCAGGGGGGCATTGGGATTCTTGAAGACGTTGAGGCGAATGCCTTTCCAATCTCCTTCACGGATGCCTTGGCGACCACCCTGCTCGGTAAACTCCCAATAGAGGGTATCGTGTTCTTTTTGAGCTTTTCCGGTGAGCGCGGGCAAATAGGAAATACCATCCAGGCCCTGGGGCACGGTGCCGCCCGCAACCTCCATCGCCGTGGGCAGGAAGTCCCAGAAGGCCGAAATATGGTTCGTGTTCGACCCCGGCGCTATTTTACCCGGCCAGCGGGCGATGAGGGGCACCCGGATGCCGCCTTCGTAAAGATCCCGTTTGATGCCGCGAAGGGGACCGTTGCTGTCGAACCACTCGGGATTGTTTCCGCCCTCCCGATGGGGACCATTGTCCGAGGTGAAGATGACGAGGGTATTGTCGTCGATTTTCAGTTCCTTGAGCAGAGCCATGAGCCGCCCCATGTCGGTGTCCATGCGGGAGACCATGGCCGCCATGCCCTTTTTCGGCTCGGGCCAGTCTTTGTCTTTGTAGATACCGTAATCCGGCACCTCCATGCCTTCCTTACCCGCCTCGTTGTTGGCGTGGGGGATGGTCAGGGCGAAATAGAGGAAGAAGGGCTTCTCATGGTTGCGCCGGATAAAGTCCAGGCCCTCCTCCATGATGAGGTCGTGGCTGTATTCCACTTTCTTGCTGGCCTTGCCCGCGCCCGAGGGTTTTGGGTCGGGCACCTCGTTCTTGAGCAGAACCCGCTCTTCATTACGCATGAGGAAGGTGGGGTAGTAATTGTGGGCGTGTTGCTGGTCGAGATAGCCAAAGAAAAAATCAAAGCCTTGGCGGTTGGGCACACCTTCCTCACCCTCGATGCCCAGGCCCCATTTGCCCGCCAACCCGGTGGTGTAGCCCTCCGCCTTCAGCAACTCCGCCACCGTGACATCTTCTGGTCGGAGGTTCACCCGCTTGTTTCCACGAATGTAGCAATGGCCCGTGTGGAGGCCCGTCATGAGGGCGCAACGGCTCGGCGCACAGACCGTGCTGCCCGAATAATGCTGGGTAAAGCGCATGCCTTCTGTGGCCAGTTTGTCGATGTTGGGGGTCTGGATCACCGCCTGGCCGTAGCATCCGAGGTCGCCATAGCCCAGATCGTCGGCCATGACATAGATGATGTTGGGTTTGGTGGCTCCCTCAGCCGATTGCAGGAACCCCGTCCAGGCAAGAATAGTCAATCCCAGCATTGTTAGTGCCGTGCTGCGTCGCATGTCTTGTTTTCCTTCCATTATGTGGTTCTGACGTGGCTGGACCACAACCAAGATTTTTTAGCCACGAATGGACACCAATTAGCACGAATAAGACAACAAAAAGGCGACAGATAGATTTCGGCTTAGCGACAGGTTGAAAAAATAAAGACCACCTGCTTTTACAAAGATTTCAGGACATCGCGATAAAATGCCCTATCCCTTTTCTTTGGCTCCTTGTTTTCTTCATTCGTGTGTTTTCGTGTTCATTCGTGGTTCAAGTAATGTTTTTTTGGTTCATCCGGTTGAAGCGTACATCTAACCCTCGTTCATCATTCATCAGAATTTGTAGAAGAAGGCTCTATTGTCTCATCCGTGTTGGATATGAATCGCTAATGAGATTCAACGTTACGTTTATTTGTTTCTTTGCAGGGCCGAAGGTCCGGGTTCATATCAGCCTGGGGCAACGCCCCAGGTTTCTGGATGCACTTATTCCACAGGGCTGAAAGCCCGTTCCATACCAAGTAAGGCACCGATACGACTAAATTATGGGCCGGGCCTTCAGCCCTGAATTCTGTCCGATTCGAGACCTGGGGCGTTGCCCCAGGCTGATATAGAACGCACCTTCGGTGCTAAACTGCGAGAAAAAAAGCAGTCAAGGCAAGCCGCTCTGAACTGCAATGTACCCTCAAACCGGATGAACCGTTTTTTATTCTTCCGTGGTGGTCTGTGCTATGGTTGCACCGGCGCAGCTCCCAGAAGCAAGAATGCAGCATAGCACAACGATGTTGTCATCGACACGTGCTTTTGACCTCGATTGTCAGCCCAGCAGAATATAGGCCAAAGTGGGTTTGTGTGCCGCCGGCACCGAAACCCGATGAAGGAAGAATCCCATGGAAAACACCCAAGCCGCGTTACTCGTTAGCCTTATCAGGGGGGCGCGAGACCATACCTTGGATATTGTAAATGGCGTGCCCGACACCCATCACTTTAAGCAGCTTGCGCCCGGCAAGGCGACACCCCTGTGGCTGTTGGGCCATCTCACCCGCACGGTGGATAAATTGCTTCTCGAATGGACCCTTCAGACCGACCCGATTATGTCCGAAAAGACGGGGATTCTATTTGCGCCGGAACATGCCGGGGGTATCGCTCCGACCACGGACCCGGACGACTATCCGTCCTGGGAAGCCCTCATGGCGGCCTACGTGGAAGCGACGGAGAGTACCATGACGGGCCTGCTTCAGCTTAACGACAGCGATCTTGAGAAGCCCGTGCCGGGCAATATGCCCGATGCGTATCGGGTTCGTTTTCCCAACATTGGTTCCGTGTGCAAGCTTCTCATCGCCCATGACGGCTATCACCGGGGCCAAATGGGGATGATTGCAAAATTAGATTGCTCGTAGCTTTTGCCGTAAGGATTTACGGAAACAGGAGGTCGGGTTTTCTTACCCGACACAAGGTGCCCGTTGAATACGATGCGGGCTATGAGTGATACAAGAGAGCCAGGCGGCCTTTGGTGGCATCGCGCCGCCTTTATTGCGGACTGGAAAGTCCGCACTCCTGCCCACCGTGAACGAATTAATCTTTTGTCACACCCAACACAAGGAGAATTCCAAAATGAGCAATGTACGTGTAACCCTGTTGGCTGAACTCTTGGAAGGTGCCCAGAAGCACACCCTGGAGATTGCGGCAAGCGTGCCGGAATCCCATCGCCTCAAGCAACTGCAAGAAGGAAAGGCCACGCCCCTGTGGTGTGTGGGCCATCTCGCCAACACCATCAACGCTATCGTGCTGGTCTACACCCTCGAAGAGGCGTCGCTGATGAGCAAAGAGCAGTCCGTCCTCTTTTCACCGGATTTTATTGGCGGCAAAGCGCCCACGGGCAATGCCGATGACTATCCGGGCTGGGACGAGGTTATCGAAATCTACAACACGGTTTTTGCCAAGGCATTGGCTGGTATTCGGAATTTGGACGACGATGTGCTGGGAAATCCGTTGCCCGGCAAGATTCCAGAGGATTTTCGCGCTTTTTTCTCCAGTATCGGGGCTACCCTCGGTATCATGATTAATCACGATGCCTATCACCGGGGCCAGATAGGTATGATCGCCAAGCTGGACTAATCCCAAGAGTCGCTGCAGCAACATTACGAGATCAGACTGATCCAGTGGATTGGTCTGATCTCGTTGCTGTAATGGGTGCCCGCGTGGCGACCCGATCATTTGCTGTCCCGATCATTCGCTTGCGAAATCCCAATAGGGTATGGCATAGTGGCGAACCCGCCGGGATTGGTGTAATCCCGCACGTAACGTTGTCTCTAACGGGAATCTTGATGCATGGATGAGCAGCTTCTACAGACAGCCGCCAGTAGTCTTAACAACGCCTCCAACGGTCTCCATACCATTGATATGATCATTATTGGTATCTATATGGTGGGCACCTTGGCACTCGGCACGTATTTTGGTAAGTATGTGAAGTCTGCTGGCGACTTTTTCGTAGCGGGTAAAGCCCTGCCCTTCTGGGCCATCGGCATGTCGGTCGTCGTGAGTGATATCGGTGCCACCGACTTTATCACCCTGTCTGGTGCAGGCTATAAATACGGTATCGCTGCGGCCAACTTCGACTGGATCGGCTCCATGCCTGCCATGGTCTTTGCCGCGTTTATCTTTATTCCTTATTTTTGGCGGGCAGGTGTATTTACCATCCCCGAATTCCTCGGCAAGCGCTACAACGCCGCCGTCCAATTGATTCACGCCAGCATCTGGGGCGTGTTCCTCTTGGTCATGCTGGCTGTCATGCTCTGGCTTACCGCCACCATGCTGCACAATGTCCTTAATATTAACGGCATGACCAAGGAACGTTACGTCTGGCTAATCGCCATTGTTGCGGGCATCTACACCGTCTCTGGCGGTCTGGCCGCCGTGGTAATGACCGATGTGGTTCAGTTGGTCGTTATGTTTGTTGGCGGTGCTGCCCTTTCGATTCTCTGTCTCGTCGAGGTGGGCGGCTGGACGAATATGACCGAAACGATTTTGGCCATGCCAGGCTTTGAAGAGCACTTTACCCTCCTGCTGCCCCACGACACGAAGACGCCGTTCCCATGGACCGGTATCGTGTTCGGCTTGGGCATCGTCATGGCCACAGGCTATATGGCCGGTAACCAAGCTGTGGTACAGCGGACCCTGGGTGCTCGGACTGAGTGGGATGCCAAGGGCGGTATGCTCTTTGCCGGTTTCCTGAAAGTGTTCATCCCCGCCTTGGTCATCATCCCCGGATTGGCCGCGGTTATCGTGATTCCCGGTCTGCAGAATGGTGATGATGCCGCACCCTTGATGATTGCGCGTATCCTGCCTCCCGGCCTTAAAGGCCTCATGTTTGCCGCCCTCTTTGCCGCGCTCATGTCCAGTGTTGACTCCACGCTGAATTCGGCCACCACCATCTGGACATCGGACCTTTACGGTCGTACCTATCAGATTATCAACAAGAAGCGGCCCTCTGAGCATTCCCTCCTTATCCTCGGGCGGACTTGCACCGTGGTATTTATTCTTGTCGGCGCGTATTTTGCCAAGTACCTCGCGGACAAAGAGTCCATGTACACCTTCGTACAGCAGGCGTTGGGCATGTTCCAGGGCCCCGTATTCGCCATCCTGCTCCTTGGTATTATGTGGAAGCGGGCCAACCAGTGGGGGGCGTTGGCAGGCCTCATATTGGGTGTTTGCTTTACCACAATCTTGTACAATTGCGAAGGAGTCTTCCCGTCGGATGACCCCTTCCTCTTCGTAGCGTGGTGGTCCTTCGTCTTTTCCGTCATCGTCACCGTTGTCGTAAGTCTTCTCACGCCGCCAGAACCGGACGAAAAAATTCGCGGGTTGGTTTTCGGACAAGTCATGCAAGATGGCAAAGTTCAGCGCGTTCTCCAGGAAAGGGTTGAGTAGTGGAAGAAGAACAAGTAGTCGCCGGAGCACAGCAAGCCGTGGAAGCGCAACCCGATGTTTTTGGCTCATTGGTCAAGGGTGGTGCACAATGGATCAACGATACCTTCAGTGCGCCCATGAAATGGTTTTTCGGTTGGATTGATGACTTGCTTGTTGGTGTCGATCCGATCATTTTCAAGTGTTGTGCTTTGGGTCTGTTTATTTCTGCCATGCTCTGGGTTATGTTCGTCTTGAAGAAGGAATACGTGAACGTGGATCGCCCCAACAAGAGCATCCTGACCGACCTTCGGTTGTGGACCGTCTTGGCCATGTCTCCCCACGTGATAATCTACTGGGTGTTCTCCTAGGGGTTTCCTGGCCACCCTAGTTACTGTGGTTTCTTTCACCTCCTCATGGTGGAAGCCCTCAGGGACACAGAAAAATCCAAGGAATTCGGTATGAGTGAAGAGCAGAAGGATACGCACACACAGCGGGATGGGGAAACCCTGTTCATGCTGGGAATCTTCCTGACAGTCCTGGGCTTGCCCGTTATCGTTGGCGCATTCTGGGCAGAAACGCCGGCGCAGACTTGGGTATGCGTGATCAGTGGTGTCATTCTGACCGCCATCGGGATTGCCTTTTTCGTCCACGGGAAAAATGTGCTGAAGCGCTTGGACTGATATGCGCAGTTTAGAATTGTGGGTTCCCGAGCATGCGGTCCAGCGGATTTGCAGCAAAGGTTGGGCTATGGCTTGGCAGAGGTATGCCGGTCGCGCTTGGCCCAAAAAGACACATCCCTCGGGGCGTGACCTGCCCTACATCGAACAAATATGGTTCCCCTACCACCTCTACACCTTTGAGATGACCTCCCCGAAGGGGCCGGGACTCATGACGGTGTCCGTGGAAGCCTGGTCGAAGGCCTTCGCGATTTTTCAGCTCGGTGAACAGCTCAGCGACACCCAGCCCGAAACGGGGGAAGTTTTTGCCCCCAAACTTTCCATCGAAGACTGC
>JAJRPE010000375.1 GCA_024280935.1 Candidatus Hydrogenedentota bacterium | reverse complement strand
GGCCTGGGTCGTCAATGCGGGCATCGGCGGCAACAATACGGACGATACCCGAAAGCGCTTCAAGGCGGATGTGCTCGACCAAAAGCCCAAAATCGTAATCATCCAGTTCGGAATCAACGACGCGGCGGTCGATGTGTGGAAGAATCCACCCGCAACGAAACCGAGAGTCGAGCGGGCGCGTTACAAAGCGAATCTGACCTATTTCATCGAGACCCTCACCGCGCAAAAGACTCGGGTGATTCTCATGACCCCCAACCCCACGCGCTGGGTTGAGAAAACCCGCGAACTCTACGGCAAGACGCCCTATGACCCAGACGACCCCAATGGCTTCAATGTGCTCCTCAAGGGCTACGCCGAGGCGGCCCGCGAAGTCGCGATGGAGGCGGGCGTTGACCTCGTCGATGTGTACGACCTCTTCGAAGCATATGATAGCCAAGAGGGTAAATCGATGGACGACCTGC
This sequence comes from Candidatus Hydrogenedentota bacterium, assembly GCA_024280935.1. Taxonomy (GTDB): domain Bacteria; phylum Hydrogenedentota; class Hydrogenedentia; order Hydrogenedentales; family JAEUWI01; genus JAEUWI01. The sequence continues at coordinate 6,685 of JAJRPE010000375.1, read as the reverse complement.
TTCTGGACGGAATGCACCCCAACGACGCGGGCCATCGGCTTATCGCGAACATGCTGATGGAGAAGATCTCAGACGGGCAAGAATAGGGTGTGGCAACCGTCAACTCCGGGTGCCACCTGCACAGACACGAGGTACGAGTGGCTTTGTGGGTGCGGTCCTCACTGGGCGACCGATACGAAAACCACATCGCGAGGAGGTTGGCGGCACGTGTTTCTGCTCTCAATGATGACTCTGGGAACCTGCTGCAAACCCGCACCCACAAGCTCCGGTCCTTCGTCCCTGCGCGTGTAGGTGGCACCCTTGTAGTGTTTTTGAAATCCATAGTAGCCTCCGTAATAATGGCCTCCTGCCCGCCTACATATCGCAATTCCCCATCCAAGCGGGGTATAATAAAGGCACATTGAGTAGGCATGTTTCAATGGCGCGGAGGCCAACCGGTGCCCGCGCCACACAACCCCAGGTATCCCATGGGATTCGACCATACACATAGCACCCCTGCAACGTGCGCCGTCAGCGACAAGCTCGGTCGTCCCCTGCATGATTTACGCATTTCGGTGACGGACCGTTGCAACCTCCGCTGCACCTACTGCATGCCCGAAGAGCATTTCGGCGATAAATACCCCTTTCTCCAACGGCGCGACCTCCTCAGCTTTGAAGAAATCGTGACGGTGGCACGGGCGGTGGCCTCCATGGGCGGCGTCAAGCTCCGTCTTACGGGCGGCGAACCCCTTTTGCGTAAGAATCTTTCGGTTCTGGTCGCCATGCTCCACGACATTCCGGGCATTGACGACATTGCGTTGACGACGAACGGCATCTTGCTCCCCCAGTTCGCCCAGGAACTTCGTGATGCCGGGGTGCGCCGTGTCACCATCAGCCTCGACAGTCTTAACGAGGCCACTTTTGCCAAAATCAGCGGACGCCCCATCAAGCCGACATCCGTTCTGGAAGGCATTGATGCGGCCCGTGCAGCAGGCTTTGGAGCGGTCAAGGTTAACGCCGTCATTCAAAAGGGTGTCAACGACGAGGACATCGTACCCCTTGCTGCGCAGTTTCGCGGCACGGGTGTGGTCATGCGCTTCATCGAGTTCATGGATGTGGGCACCCTCAATGGCTGGAATCGTAAAAACGTAGTCACGGGCGCGGAAATGGTCGCACGTATTTCCGAACGCTACCCCCTCGAACCTATAGCGCCCAACTACCACGGCGAAGTGGCGACCCGCTATCGCTATACCGATGGGCAGGGCGAAGTCGGTTTTATTCAGTCCGTCAGCCAACCCTTTTGCGGAAATTGTTCCCGCCTCCGCCTCGCACCCAATGGCGAACTCTACACGTGCCTCTTTGGCAATCAGAGCCATCCCTTGAAGCCCCTCTTTGAAGACGGCGCTGACGAGGATGCCGTCCGCGACCATATCCATTCAATCTGGTCAGGACGCAAGGATCGCTATTCCGAAATTAGAACCGAGCACTCCGCCTCTGCCAACCGAGTCGAAATGTACCATATCGGAGGCTGAGGAATCTGACCAGATTAAAATAGTCAAGTCTTCAGACGTGCGGGGCATTGATGCAAGAAAGTGTCGTGCGAGATTGCCCTACCTGGAGTATTCTGTGTTCGGCCTGAAAGGCCTTAACAGGTTAGCCCAGGGCAACGCCCTGGGAAGAATGCACACCACAAAGAAAGCCCTGAAAGGGCGTAATAGCAGTTCATCACGACCACTGTGCCGCCCTTTCAGGGCTTGGTGCGTAATGGGCTTTCCACAACCCAGGGCGTTGCCCTGGGCTAACCTGTTTTGCCCCTTCGGGGCGATAGCGCTTCGAAAGTACACGGGCGAACTGGTCATACTTCAAAGGAACTTGGCAAAGTAACTTCGATCAAGCTCCTAAGTGGCAGGGCCACCGCCAAGATTTATGATCCTGGTCTTCCCTGCTCATAAAATCTTTTTTTTGTAACCCTTTGCCGAAAATCAGGAGGGCGGGTTTTCTTACCCGCCGCAAAGCGTGCGTTGCGCCAGCCGGTGCGTGTGGGCTATGGAAGAGCACAAGCAGCCTTTGCTAACATCACGCTGCCTTTATTGCGGACTGGAAAGTCCGCACTCCTGCCAGCGTGAACGCTTGCATTTTTTATTGACCCTATCGTAAAACAAGGCACACCATGTCTACTGACTCAACGCCCAGCCATTTTACTCATATCGATCAGAATAACCAGCCCGGCGTCGTGGACGTGAGCGAAAAAAAAGTCAGCCTCCGCACGGCCACCGCTCAAAGTATCATCACCGTGCCCGACGACGTAATGGCGGCTCTGGTCGATGGGGACATCCAGACAAAGAAGGGGCCGGTCTTCCAAACCGCCATCATCGCGGGTACCATGGCGGCCAAGCAAACCAGCAATCTTATTCCGCTCTGTCATCCCTTGCCGCTGGAAGGTTGCAAACTCCGCATCACGCCCCAAGGCACCAACGACATCCTGATCGAGTGCCAGGTCAAGGTCCACCACAAGACCGGTGTGGAGATGGAAGCCCTGACAGGTGCCAGTGTCGCGGCCCTGACCATCTACGACATGTGCAAGGCTTTTTCCCACAACATGGTAATCCGAGAGACCAAACTAATCGAGAAACACGGCGGCAAGCGTGACGTGGAACGAAGCTGACCGAAGCGCGATAACAAGATCGGACCGATCAGACAGATCGGACGGATCAACCATAGGAAACCCTACGTGGAAACAAAGACCCTCACGATCGGCTACTACGCCCTTCTCCGCGAACAGCGCGGTCTATCGGAAGAAACCCTCGACAGCACCGCCGCCACACCGGGCGAGTTATACGCCGCCCTCAAAAACGAACATGGCTTCAGCTTGGAATCCAACCAATTGAAAGTCGTGATCAATGATGCCTTCAAGGCGTGGGATACGCCGTTGAACCCCGGCGACAATGTGGTCTTTATCCCCCCCGTGGCCGGAGGCTGATCATGTTTGAAGTCTGGTCAACGCCCCTCGATCCAGCGGCCCTGCGGGTCTCCATGAAAAACGTGGAGGCGGGCGGTTTCGTGGTCTTCGAGGGCTGGGTGCGCAACCACAACGAAGGCAAGACCGTGGAACGGCTGGAATACGAGGCCTACGAAGCGGTCGCCATTTCCGAAGGGAACGCCATCATCGCCGAAGCCACAGAGCGCTTCGGACTCCTCGAAGCCCGGTGCGTACACCGTGTCGGCTCCCTGGAATTGGAGGACATGGCTGTCTGGGTCGGCGTAAGCACGGCCCATCGGGGCGAGGCCTTTGATGCCTGTCGTTTCATCATCGATTCGGTCAAGCACCGCCTGCCCATCTGGAAAAAAGAGCACTACACCGATGGGGACTCGGGTTGGGTCAACTGCGAGCGCTGCGCCCACGCCGGTATGGCGCTGGAAGAAGCCACGTGCAAGCACAATGCACCCACCCTCTCCGAAGCCAGCTACTACGCTCGCCAGATCCATCTCAAAGAAGTGGGCCAAGCCGGTCAAGAAAAACTCCGCAATGCCCGTGTGCTGGTCGTGGGCGCCGGGGGACTTGGCTCGCCCGTGCTCCAATACCTCGCTGCGGCGGGTATCGGCCATCTGGGGATCTGCGAAGGCGATGGACTGGAAGCCTCCAACCTCCACCGCCAAATACTTTTCGACGCACAAAGCGTCGGGGAGTCCAAGGCCACCCTGGCCGCCCAGCGTCTCGCGGCGTTGAACCCGTTCATCACGGTCACCACCATTACCGAGCGTATTACCCGCAACAACGTGGTGAAGCTCGTCGCCGACTATGACGTGCTGGTGGATTGCACCGATAATTTCGAGACCAAGTTTCTCCTCAACGATGTGGCCGTGCTTCACAAGAAGCGGCTGATCCAGGCGAGCATCTATCAATACGAAGGCCAACTTTTTGTCTACGACCCGAAACACGATGGACCCTGTGTGCGCTGTCTCTGGCCCGAAATGCCCAAGCCCGGCTGCGTGGGAAGCTGTGCCGAAGTGGGGGTTCTGGGAGCCATCGCGGGTGTCTTTGGTACCTTGCAGGCCGTGGAGGTCTTGAAGCATCTCCTCGATCTCCCCGACAAGCTCCAAGGCGATACCTTCTTCCTGGATCTCCTCAGCCTGCGCAGTCACAAGGTGAAGGCCGAGCGCAATGCAACGTGTCCTGTGTGCAGTACCCAGGCGACCATCACCGCGATAGAAGCAGAAGCCCCTGTGGAGCTTGATGCCACGGAACTCAATGGAAACCTCGGCGACTACGCCCTCATCGATATCCGGGAACGGAAAGAAGCAGAGGCTTCTCCATTGCCCGTAACACCAGCCCTCCGTTGCCCCGCTGGGGATATCCATCTGGATGACCTGCACATTGATGTGCCGGAACCCTGGCTCCTCGTCTGCACCCGAGGCATGCGGAGCAAATACCTGGCCTTGGCCCTGCGCAAAGCAGGTTGTGAAAAAGTTTATTCCCTCCGTGGCGGTGCCCCCGCGCTGGAACAGGTTAAATGATTATGAGGTTGGACGTTTCTGCATCTGCGTGGACAAAGTGGACTTGGTAGACTGCGTGGACGACGGGCTTGGTCCACCGAGTCCAACTCAGTCCATCAAGTCCACTAATGCTCAAGGTCCAGCAAGGAGAACCATCGGACGTGAGTCCTTCCCCGGAAAGACCCCCAACCTTCCCGCCCTACGACGCGGGTGCCATCGTCCTCGCCGGTGGCAAGAGTCGCCGTATGGGGAAAAATAAATGTCTGCTCCCCTACCAGGGCCTTCCCTTAATCGAGCACGTTACCAATCAATTGCGCCCCCTCTTCCAGGATGTATTAATCAGTACCAATGAGCCGGACCTCTATCGCTTTCTGGGCCTGCCCATGGTGCCCGACGAAGTCGCGGATCAAGGCCCCCTCATGGGCATCGCCTCCGCATTGGCCCAGTCCCAACACGATTGGAACCTGGTCGTGGCCACCGACATCCCCGCACTCCCCCTCCCTCTCATCGCACAAATGTACGAGAAAACCATCGGCCATAGCTGTGTCGTTCCCATCACACGCTCTGGGAAATATGAACCCTTATTCGCTTTTTACCATCGCTCCCTGGTTGCCCCCATGCGCTCATGCCTCGAATCCGGCCAGTTGCGCGTACACTACCTCTTGGAGATTTCGGTGCGGTGCGACATCCTGATTGAGGACACGTTGCTATCGAATCTAAACACGCCCATGCAGTATTCAAGGTCAAACAAATAAAAACCAACAGATACAGCGATCTCTGGTTTCCGGTCCGCATTATGGCACGCATCTCTGTGTACCGCCTAAAAACAACACAAACCAATATTCAATTCTCTTTCTGATTCTGTTCCGGCTACCACGCTCAAAGAGGTAGTGGGGTTCTGCCCACCGCTAGCAGTCCGTTGCAATAGTGGCGTGAAGGGAAAGGCCCATATAACACACGCCCGCTCGGGTCAGCCCGCGAACGCACACAATCGGACAATTTCAGCTCCATCTCGCCCTACTTAAATTGGGGCTGGTGATTTTCAGCATCGTTGTCTATAATGGTGACTCAGTCGGCTGTAAATACCGGTGTTGACGATGTGGCACGTGTGTGCTGCGAGATTCGGATGTTACCACCGCAGGACGTGAGGTTGTGCCGTGTCGCGTAACAGACTCACTGGGCAGACAACGGTATCCCCGTTCCGATAGAGCAGGGCTGCTGCTGCGCAGGGTTTTGCATTCGATTGGATTGTAAAAGCGGAACTTGTGCCGCGCACACTGAAGGAAGAGAGCAGACTATATGAACATCTATGCAGGAAACTTATCCTATTCCGTCACAGACGAAGATCTCAGAGAGGCCTTCTCGGCATTCGGCGAAGTATCCAGTGCCAATGTGATCAGCGATCGTGAATCGGGCCGCTCCAAAGGTTTCGGCTTCGTCGAAATGCCTGTGGACGAAGAAGCCAAGCTGGCTATCGAATCACTCAATGGCAAAGACATGAAAGGTCGCGACGTCAACATCAACGAAGCACGCCCCAAAGCGGATCGCCCGTCCCGCTACTAACACCTCGCATGCCTATACTACGCCCGCTATCGAATGCAGGTTAACTGTGTTGTTCGATGGAGTTGTGGCGTAGTTTTTTTATCCGCCTGCGACACGTTGTTGGTGGCAAAGCCAACGCCTTATATTCTCCTCCTCGGAGGGGAGCTTTTCGGGACGTGACCACTCACCTTTTTGTTCGTGGCATCAAGCCATCCGTTGGGGGCGTGGCGCACGCCCCCAACCCTTGAGGGGGATACCCATGATTTCCCGCAAAGAGGCCCTTCGGCGAATTACAGCCGCCGCCTGGTGTCTCCCAACGACACCCACACCGCTTGAAGAGGCCAATGGACGCATACTTGCCGAGGATGTTATGTCGGATATCGACATCCCGCCTTTCGACAAGTCTTCCATGGATGGCTATGCCTGCCGTGCCGCCGATGCCGCCGGTCCCCTGCGCGTGCTGGAGCACATCCCGGCCGGGCGTGTGCCCACGAAAACCATAGCGCCGGGTACGTGCAGCAAAATCATGACGGGCGCTCCCGTGCCCGACGGGGCCGACTGCATTCTCATCGTCGAGCAGGTGGAGTCCATCGATGACGACACCATACGTTTTACGGGCACCACGACAAAGAGCAATATATGCCTGAAAGCCGAGGATGTCCGCATCGGT
>JAJRPE010000374.1 GCA_024280935.1 Candidatus Hydrogenedentota bacterium | reverse complement strand
GACCGGCAAGTTGGATCTTCCCGAAGGCGTGGAAATGGTTATGCCGGGTGACAACATCACCATTTCGGCAGAGCTTATTGCGCCCATCGCCATGACCGAAGAACTTCGTTTTGCTATCCGCGAAGGTGGCCGCACGGTCGGCGCCGGCGTGGTAACCAAGATTATTGAGTAATTAATATAGCCCTATTCGGCTATCAACATGTGAGTAGAGTTGCATGAGAGAAAAAATCACGTTACAATGTACCGAGTGTAAACGGCGTAATTACACGGGCACGCGCGACAAGCGCCAGCACCCGGATCGTTTGGAACTGAAGAAGTATTGTAAGTTCGAGCGCAAACACACTCTTCACCGTGAGACACGGTAACCAACTCAAATTTTGCTTTTTCCCAGCCCTCTCAGGGGGCTGGGTCCTTGCAGGCCTGTAGCACAATGGCTAGTGCAGCGGCCTCCAAAGCCGAAGGTTGGGGGTTCGACTCCCTCCAGGCCTGCCAATTTTTTTTAGGTATACCTCTGCAAGGGCAATTCATGGCAACAGCGACGGAACAGAAACTGGGTCCTATCGCCCGTCTTCAGGTTTTCTACGACGAGGTGATGGCGGAGATGAGCAAAGTAACGTGGCCCACACTGGACGATCTTAAGGTCTCCACCAAGGTTACCATGTTCTTGCTATTGGCGATGGCCGCCATTGTTTTCTTGTTTGACAAAATCTTTGAACAGTTCGTGCTTATGTTGCTGAACTTGACAGGGTGAGGAGACCACATCGTGACGGATGAGCCGTTGAAAGACGACGAAGTCTCTGGTACATCCGAGGCCGTGGTCGAAGAAGAGGATGGGATGCCCGATGAGACTTTGGGCATCAAACTGAACACTGCGCCTGATGATGGTGTCAAGCGGCGTTGGTATGCAATTCATGCGCACTCAGGCCAGGAAGCCAACGTGCAATCGATGTTGATTTCTGGCGCAGAACAGTTGGGCTTGTCGGATTTAATCACCAACGCCCTCGTGCCGATGGAAGATAATTCAGAGCCGCGCCCTGGTACCAAAGTGCCTAGTAGTCGGAAATGCTATCCCGGTTACGTGTTGCTGCAATTGCCGGAACATCCTGAGAATTATGCCGAGCTTTGGCATCTGATTAAGGAAACGCCAGGCGTAACCGGATTTATTGGATCGCGCACGCTGCCCATACCGCTGGAGGATTCCGAAATTGCGGAAATCGTCGAGGTGAGTCGCGGCGAGAAGGAGCGGCCCAAGCCCAAAGTCGAGTTCGATGTGGGTGAGCGCGTCAAGATCGTCGATGGTTCTTTTGCCAACTTCATTGGCAAGATCGATGAGATTAACGCCGAGCGGGGCAATATGAAAGTACTTGTTGAAATTTTCGAGCGCCTGACCAGTGTCGAAGTTGAGTTCTGGCAGGTTGAGCGCGTCTAGGTGGCTGGGCCACCGCCAAGACCTATGGTTCTGGCTGGCCGTCCCGCAGAGACTGTTTATATAGTATGGGCCTTCCCGCAGGGTGAGGTGCCAAAGAGGCCGGGCCACAGCCAATATTTTTGGTTCTGATTGGGCCGTTCCGCAATAACCGTTTGTTTTTATAGGCCTTCTCAGAGAGTAAGGCGCTACGTTGGAGCATTGATTCTCATGGCGGCTAAACCGTTAAAAGCACAAATCAAGTTGCAGGTTCCTGCTGGTCAGGCAAATCCGGCCCCGCCCGTGGGTCCGGCTCTCGGCCAGCATGGTGTCAATATCATGGACTTCTGCAACCAGTTCAATGAGCGCACAAAAGACCAGGCGGGCCTGATTATTCCCGTGGTCATCAGCGTTTTTGAAGACCGCAGCATCAGCTTCATTACAAAGACACCCCCGGCTGCCATCTTGCTGAAGAAGGCGGCTAAGCTTGCGAAAGCCTCCGGTGAGCCAAACAAGATCAAGGTTGGCTCCGTAACGGATGCGCAGCTTGAAGAGATCGCGACACTGAAGATGCCCGACTTGAACGCGGCGAATATCGATTCCGCCAAGCGAATGATCGCTGGCACAGCCCGCAGCATGGGCCTCCTTGTTGAAGGGTAAGTGGCCAAGTCGGCACTTATGCTTATTCCTCGCCAAAGAATTTTATAGCGATTTTTTCGGACCAGGAAATTGAAGATAGGTTGAACCTTGCGCCGCCCCGCGATCATGCCGGGGCGGTGTTTTTTCAGACAACGTAAAACAAAAGTGGGAGAGGCCTCGCCTCGATTGAACCACGGGAGAATACCTCATGCCAAAATTGAGCAAACGCGCCAAGGCTTTCGAAGGCAAAGCCGACCCTGAAAAGAGCTATAGTATTGAAGAAGCGGCTGGCGGTTCCAAGGAATGTGCTACGGCAAAGTTTGACGAGACCATCGAACTCGCGTTCCTCCTGGGCGTTGACCCCCGCCATGCCGACCAGATGGTACGTGGCTCCGTTTCCTTGCCCCACGGCACCGGCAAGGTTGCCCGCGTCGTTGTTTTCTGTAAGCAAGCCGATCAAATTGCCGCAGCCGAAGCAGCGGGTGCCGAAGAAGTGGGTGCCGAAGACTTGGTTAAGAAGGTGCAGGGCGGCTGGACAGATTTTGACACCGCCGTTGCCGCGCCCGACATGATGGCGCTGGTGGGCCGATTGGGCAAGGTCCTCGGACCCCGGGGCCTTATGCCGAGTCCGAAGGCCGGAACCGTGACGCCCAATGTGGGCCAGGCGGTTGAAGAAATCAAAAAAGGCAAGATCGAGTTCCGCGTCGACAAAAATGCGAACATCCATGTTCCCGTGGGCAAGGCTTCCTTCAGCCAGGCTCAGCTCCAGGAAAATGTAGTCGAAGTAATCCGAACGATTATCAAGGCCCGGCCATCGGCGTGTAAAGGAATCTACCTCAAGGCCTGTTGTATGAGCAGCACGATGGGTCCCGGATTTCGTCTTGACGTGGCCTCCTTGCCATCCCAAGTCGCCAACTAGCCTACTTCCAAACAGGGAGGTGTTTGGCCGCCCGTGAAGGAGATCTTCGTGAGTTCCGATCCTATCTTATTTACGTCTGAGTCCGTTAGCGAGGGGCACCCGGACAAGGTGGCGGACAACGTGTCGGATGCTATTCTTGACGCGATGTTGGCCCAGGATCCTATGAGCCGGGTTGCCTGCGAGACGCTTATTACCACCGGTGTCTGCATGGTGGCCGGCGAGATTACTTCCAATGCCGATGTGGACATTCCCGCGATCATCCGTGAGACAATTCTCGACATTGGTTACAAGGGTGGTGATTCTGGCTTTGACGGTGCTTCTTGTGCCGTGCTGGTCTCGCTGGACAAGCAGTCTGTCGATATTGCCCAGGGCGTGAACGAGGGCGAAGGTATTGATCAAGAGCAGGGCGCGGGTGACCAGGGCATGATGTTCGGCTATGCGTGCAACGAAACGCCCGAGTTGATGCCGTTGCCAGCGGCCTTGTCGCATAAGATTCTTGGTCACATCACGAAGCTGCGGAAGGATGGAACCATCCCCTGGCTTCAGCCTGATGCGAAGTCCCAGGTGACCGTCGAATATGTGGATGACAAGCCTGTTCGCATCGACACCATCGTGGTTTCTAACCAGCATTCGCCCAATGTGGAGCACGAGGAGATCTACGATACTCTGGTAAAGGAGATCGCATCGATCTTGCCCGAGGCGTATGTGAAGGGCGATATAACCTACCACATAAATCCCACCGGTCGCTTCGTCGTCGGTGGTCCCGTTGGTGATTGCGGCCTCACCGGCCGCAAGATTATCGTGGACACCTATGGCGGCATGGGCCGTCATGGCGGCGGCGCTTTCAGCGGGAAAGATTCCTCAAAGGTAGACCGAAGCGCGGCGTACATGGCCCGTTATATGGCCAAGAACGTGGTGGCTGCCGACCTGGCAGACCGTTGCGAAGTGCAGCTTGCCTACGCCATTGGCGTCTCCGAACCCGTCTCGGTTCACGTGACGTCTTTTGGCACCGGAAAGCTCGACGATGCCGCCCTCAGCGTGCTGGTCAAAGAGCATTTTGACTGTCGTCCGGCTGCCATTATCAGTCAGTTGGATCTCCGCCGACCCCAGTTCCGCAAGACGGCGGCCTTGGGTCACTTTGGTCGCGAGGGCGAGGGCTTTCGCTGGGAAGAGACCGATCAGGCTGACGCGCTCAAGGCCAAAGCGGGTGTGTAATTGACTCCTGATATTTGTTGATTTTTACGGAAGCCGTTTGGCACGCTTAGGTGTGCCAAACGGCTTTTTTTAAGTTGAAGAAAGGGAAGCGTTCACGGCGGGCAGGCGTGCGGACTTTCCAGTCCGCAACAAAGGCGGTGTGATGTCAGCAAAGGTCGCTTGTCCTTTACATGTCCCGTGCGCATCGGCTGGCGCAATGGGTGCTTTATGGCGGGTAAGAAAACCCGCCCGCTTGTTTTTCGGCTATGGATTACGAAGAAAGGGAACACGATGAAGGTTCACGACTTTGCTTACCAGGTAGCGTTACGTACCATTGTGTTGTTGGAAGAGAAGCAGCAGTACAAGGTTTCAGAAGAGAACAGAAAGCAAATACTTTCGTTAATCCACGGTGAAGTGGACTCCCTCCTCGACAAGGCGCTGTGATCGCCCAAGGATAGCCAATGCAGCATAGCGCAGAAATATTTTCCCAGTCCGCCATACTTTTTGGCACCGCTCTCGTCGCCGCAATGGCGTTCCGAATGCTGAAGGCTCCGTCGATCCTTGGCTTCCTCTGCACGGGCATCCTGGTTGGACCCTCGCTGCTGGGCGTGGTGGACAAAGAAGAAGTGGAGGCCTTCGCAGAACTCGGTTTGGTCCTGCTGCTCTTCGTAATCGGACTCGAACTGTCTCCCGCCTCCTTTGCGCGTGCTGGTCGCGGTATCGTGGTCATGACCCTCGTTCAACTGGCTGCGGTGATGGCGGTGGTCTTTGTTTTTTCGACAGCCGTGCTGGGTCTCGGTTTCATCGCGTCCGCCATTGTGGGTGTTTCTATCTCGCTCAGTAGCACGGCGATTGTGCTGAAAACCTTGAGTGATCGCGGGGAAATACAGACATCGGTTGGCCTGATCAGCACGGGCAATTTGTTGCTCCAGGATGTGTATGTCGTCGTCCTGATGCTGATGATGCCCTTCTTCACGAAAAGCCCCGGCAATAGCGTCATGCAGTCGGTGTTTGAAGCGGGGGCGGGGCTCCTGATTATGATCGGTGTTGTCGCCCTCCTGCGTGTTTTACTGCCACGTATCCTCAATCTTTTGGGCCGACATGGCGGGCCGGAGTTTACGACGCTTTTCGCCGTGTTCATGGCCTTTGGCGGCGCTGCTTTTGCTGGCGCCTTCGGCTGGCCCATGCCCCTCGGATCCTGCATCGCGGGGCTCTTGCTTGCCCGAGCGGATGTTCGGCATCAACTGGTGGCCGAAATCACACCGTTTCGGGATGTCTTCAACGCCTTGTTTTTCATCTCGCTGGGCATGTTGGTTGATCTGTCCTTTGTCGCGGAGCACGGGGTGGTGTTGCTCCTCATTATCGGGACTATTTTACTTTTCAAGAGCGTGGTAACCTCGGTGGCCGTGGTGGCTGGTGGTTGGCCCTTGCGCATTGGTATCCAGGCCGGATTTGGCCTTTGCACGGTTAGCGAGTTTGGCTATGTGCTCGTCCGCGAGGCGGAGGGTGCCGGTCTGGTTGACGAAACCCTTCCACGAATGCTTATACCCGTAATTGTTGGCACCATGATGATTGGCGCTATTCTTCTGCCACTGGCGGGTGTCGCCTCGCGTGCCCTCGTGGGGTTGTTCGGGTGGGGCGACAGTGAGGACGGCGAAGAGGAAGCCGAAGGGGGTGCGCAACGTGTTGTGGTGGTGGGCTATGGCGTGAACGGGAAAAGCCTTGGTTGCGTATTGAAGGCGACGCGGATACCCTGTGTGGTGGTGGAGATGAATCGCTCCCTGGCCCAGCAAGCGGTGGGAGACGACATTGATGTCGTCATCGGTGATGGGACCCGAATGCGGATTCTCGAAGAGGCAGGCTTGGCGAGTTGTCGTGCCTTGGTGGTTGCCGTGAACGACAAGATAGCCACCCGGCGCATCGTGACCCAGGCCCGTGTGCTGCGGTCAGACATTCCAATCATCGTCCGGACCGCCTTCATCGAAGAGCTGGAACCCCTGTTGGCGTGCGGTGCGACGACGGTCATCCCTGCGGATTTCGAGGTGTCCATTAAGCTCTTTGCGCAAGTGTTGACGGAACTGCGTGTGCCCGACAATGTTATCCAGGCCCAAATTGTCGCGGCGCGCGCTGGCGGTTATGGTGTGCTGCGCGGGGTGCCGGCAGCGCAGTCGGAAAGTTTGCAGGAATTGCTGGAAGTCTTTCGTATGACCGCAACACAGACCTTCTATATTTCCGAGCGCAGCCAAGCGGTGGACAAGACCATCGCGGCATTGGATCTGCGCGCACGCTCCGGCGTTTCGATTATTGCGGTCGTCCGGGAAGGCAAGCCGACGACCAACCCGCCCGCAGACCACATATTGCGTATGGGCGACGTTTTGGTGATGGTGGGCAGCCACAGTGAGTTGGACGCTGCGCAGAACTGCCTGGGTGAAGCCGTGGACGAAGATAGTAGTTCTGCGGAATGAGCGTAGTCGCCGACTCCGTATGATGTAGCAATAGAAGCTAAGGTGATCATTGCTCACAACCCAAGACCGTCATCCCCGCGAACGTGTATTGTCATCCCCGTGAACGCGGAGATCCAGTGGTGTTGCGATGTACACCTGCTGCGTTCTGGATTCCCACGTGCGTGGGAACGATGTGGGCTTATCTTGTTTTTTATAGTGGTCTTCGCAGTGTAAGGCACTACGCTTCGTTCGGGACGTTGTCCAGAAGAAGTGGCACCTTCGGTGCAGTTCGCAATCGGTGTACAATCATTGCAGCCATGTCGCATGAGCTATCGCCCCGAAGGGGCCTAACAGGTTAGCCCAGGGCAACGCCCTGGGTCAGAATGTAGAAATAACCAATAGCCCTGAAAGGGCGACACAGTGGTCGTGATGTGCTTTTATTGCGCCCTTTCAGGCCAAAAACGACATCCCAAACCCATATTTTTTTGTCGATAACAGGTCCCAAAGAACCTAACACCATTCCCAATGGCGGGAACTAGAGAGACCAACGAGGAAACTATGATTTACTACAAGACTTCCCAGATCGTTCCCGGCAAGGGAAACGCCTGGATGTACTACGAATGCGACGATGACAAGAAAGTGCTGAGAACCTTGACCCACATCCCCGAAGCGGATGAAACGACGCGGGTCTCCGATCCTATCGTCAAGCGTCTTATCCGCCCCGACATACTGCAAGACGCCGATGGGGAAGAGTTTCTCCGCCTGTGGGGCGATGCGTAGGGAGGCGGATTTTTGAAACATTAGATTCGGATCCGACGTGAGCGATCACGGTTCCGAAAAGCTCCGCTCCTTGGAGGGGCTGGGGGTGGGTTAATTCCAGCGTGCTGGCTCGAACCTTTTTCCGCAAGCGTTTACGGCCCATGCCATCTTGGTCCTAAAAAACAACCGTCGAGTGCCACGGGTAAACCCTAGCGGGCCTACCCCCGCACCACGATTCCTTCGCGCATGGCTTTGTTGGCCCTGTGGGCGGCGGCGGTGGCGCGGACGCCCGCTTCCACGGGGGCGTTGGGTTCGTTGCGGCTTCGGATGCATTCCAGCCAGTTGAGGAGGTGGAGGTGGCCGCCGTTGGGGTTCGCGTAGAAATCGGCACCCCGTGGGCCGTCTCCGAGGATGAGCTCGCGATACTCCACATCGCTATTTCGTTCCGGGTGGAGTTCGTAGCGGCCCCGGTCCGCGTAGAGGGTGGCTTTGGTGCCCATGTATTCCATCATGGCGGCGTTGCGCGCATTGGAGAAGGTGCCCTCGAAGTAAACCTGGACTTTCGGGTCGTCGTATTGGAGCAAGGTCTGTACGGTGTCGGGCGTTTCCCACTGGCCTTCCTTGGTGAAGTGGCTGCCGATACCCGTGGCAAGGACCGGGGTGTCGAGGTTGAGGAACCAGTTCGCCACGTCGAGGTAGTGGACCATGAGATCGGTGAAGATGCCGCCGCCAAAATCCCAGAACCAGCGCCAGTTGCGGTAGCGGTATTCGTCGAAGGGCTGGTCGGGGGCGTTGCCCAGGAAGCGCTTCCAGTCGATGGTGGCGGGGTCGATGTTGTATTTGTGTTTGGGGCTTCGCTCCACGTTACGATTCCAGGTGAGATGGACCTTGGAGACATCGCCGAGCTCTCCCGTGTCGAAGGCTCTCTTGGCTTCGATGAGGTGGGGCATGCTCCGTTGCTGCATACCGACCTGGACGACCCGCCCCGTTTCTTTTTGTGCCTTGATAACGGCAGCCCCCTCTTCGATGCTGTGGGTCAGGGGTTTTTCCACGTAGACATCCTTGCCCGCGTGGCACGCGTCGATGGTGATGGGCACGTGCCAGTGGTCGGAGGTGCCAATGACGACCGCGTCAATGTCGTCCCGTGCGAGCAGTTCCTCGTAGTACTTTGTGCTGAATGCATTCTCGTCAGACAGCTTCAGGCCGGCGTTGAGTGTGGCATCCCACACATCGCAAACAGCGACCAGCTTCACACCCGGAATCTTGTTCAGGTTGCCCATCAGGTGGCGACACCGCCCGCCGGTGCCGATGCAGCCGATGTTGATGGTCTCGTTCTGCGCGTACCCCTTCGCGGTGGCCAGATAGCCGCCTACCATCAGGGCGGCACTGCTCGTGGCGGATTGGCGGATGAAGTCGCGGCGAGAATTGCTTTCTGACATTTCAACACTCCTGGGTTCAGTGAGACGTAGTCTGGACGCAATACACAGTGTAGGGGACATCGGGTGAGATTACAATTCGATAGCCGTTTACGAAGTATCCTGGACGCTGCGGACAAAGGGGGGTGGGCATTCCTGCCCGACATAAAGCGCACACGGGTGTCCAAGACGCACTTGGTGTTTGTGGTGATACGTTGATCATCCAAGGTAGGGTTTAGTGTTTTGTTATTCGAGAGCACCCAAGAAAACAGGAAAGCGTTTGCAGTATACGAGCCATACGGAGTGCGTTCAATGGGCTGGCATGGGAAACCCGCCTACAGCGTGTGGGTCGCCGGGAAGTTCAGGGACTGACGCGCCCCGAACAGCGCGGTGTACGGTCGTTTTCTCGGAACTCCAAAGAACCTATCGACTCAACGGCAAACACCTTAAATGGGCGTGTCTGTCCCGTTGTTGGCTTCAGCACCGCCGCTCTCCTCACAAACGACGGGACAGACACGGACCTAATAGTAGCGTGCTTCGAGCTATGGCACACATTGGTAGCACCAGATTTTCTCTATGATCAACATGCTGTGTCCGTGTCAGTCCCCCGGTGCCCCGGCCTCCCTGATCGCCGTTGAACTCCCTTTACGCCCGCATGCGGCCCAGGAGATTCCGCGTAATTTGCTGTACCCGTGGGTCGGAACCCTGGGGCTCGGTATAGGTTGTGGGTCGGATGTAACCGGGAGGCTCAGCGAGGCCGTCGGCCCACCATATGGTGGCGGCGTTAAAGACGATGTTCCCCTTCGGCCCCGGATACAGGGTTGAGGCGTAAATGCCCTCGGCGCTTCCTGTTTTGGCTGTACCTGTGGCGACGATGGTCAAGCCGGGAATATCCGCCGGGGCGCCGTGCCACTCGAAACCCACCAGGCCCGGAATGCCGTCTCCATTCTTCATGCCGGTGCCATCAAAGATCCAGTGGTCTTCCGCACTGCACGTCCACGCCGCGCCCCCCGAGACCGGATAGACATCCCGTCCGCCAATCATCAGCGCTTGGTCCGGGGCCTGGTGCGGAAAGTCGCCCACCGGGGGATAGTGTTTCACCAGCTCTTCGTCGACCGGGCCAAAGTGGTCCACCCGCGTGATGCTGCGATGGGCATGCCTTGCTTCGTCAGGCAGGAGGTCGATCATGCCCCAACACGTATCGCCCGAGAAAAAGCCCACGCTGAGACCGTCCTTGATGGCGGCCATCACGTTGTTGTACATGTCGAAGGACCAGTATTCATCATGGCCCACTGAAAGCAGCCCACGGACTCGTTTCAATCCCACGCCGTCATGATGGGTGTCAATGTTCGAGACATAGGTTACGTCGTAGCCCTGTTGTTCCATCCAGAAAACCATGGGGAATTCCCACAGCATGAATTCGCCCGAACCGATGGAAAGGGGCTGGTCTACCACCTGGCAATACTTCCCGTAGGGTCGGTTAAAACTCGTCTTGGTGCCTGCGCCCAGATGCCAATTGTTCACGCCGTCATCGTAGAGGGCGAAGTTGTCGGGCCAGCGGTTGTAGGCGTTCCACGTTGTGTCGCTGCACTGGAACATGAAGTCGACGACCCGGTCATCCCGCACGATGAAAATGACATAGCTCTGTATTCCATCACGTTGTTCAGTGAGCTTTCCCACATAGACACCGCTAACCCAATCCTCCGGGATTTTGAGCGCGGTACTTCTCTTCCACTGACAGTCCCGAAGGCGCATATCGCCACCGGAGGATCTGCTTGGGGTGTGCCTTCAAAGGTGCCCAGAGAGCGTATCAGTCGCCCGCCTCTGCTGCCGTAATAGCCCATGCGATAAACATCAATAGTAAAGGGAGCCGGTGGATTGGTGGATACCATAATCTCCAACGTGTTACCCGCCCGCAATGAAGTCGCGTTGCAGTAGCCTTCGATGCGGGGGCTGCGATAGCGTGTCTTTTCGTCGATGTGCGTTTTGGTGAGCATCCAGTCCGTCGTGCCGAGCAAGGCATTTTTACGCACGATGGGGCTGGTGGTTGCGTCCGGGGAATTTGGGCTCGAAGCCGCTGTCGAAGGATTTGCGGCAGCCCCCAGTATCCCGAGGCCGATTGCACCTTTCAGCAGGTCACGGCGACCCAGATTGGGCGGCGTGCTATAACCATTTCTTGCTTGCAGTGATTTCACGGCAGCGACTCAATAATTTCAGCCAAGACATCATAGGCCTTCTGGGGCGTTACATTCGCTGGCGGCGCATGCTTCGGATTCTTGTGCGCGACCCAATCACGATACTGCTTGATCTGCTTCGCTTGGCCTATTAATGCTGGATCGGAAATTGCCTTGAATAGATCGAGCACATCGTCGTTTCTCCAGTACTCCATCTCCTGTCGAATCTTGTCGGCCAAGAGTCGATGAAAAAGTGACCCTTTGTCCTGAAGCGGCTTGGGGCCTTCGGCTTCCAAGTGATCACGCAGTTCACGCTCAAATACTGCCCACAACGCCAAGACGAAAAGGTCGTCGGCATCGGTGCGACCCGCGTTGATCAGGGCCGATGCCTCCTCTGGTGTCACGGCGACGAAATCGGTTCCGACGAGAAGCTCAGGGCTTTTCTGCTCGATAGCCCGCCTCGCGATTTTCGTTGAATCGCGGGTGACTTGATACGATGCCCATACGTTCTTAAGCGAACTCAAAATCGGACACCTGCACCAGTAATTCGCGAAACAACTCTTTGGTGAGGCGATGGGCTTTTCCCCGCCGCTTGTCTTCAATCCAGTACCAATCAGCAGCTTCGATGGGGGTACGAAAAAAAGACCTTGTGCTGCTGGTATTTTCGCCATCAGCGCTAGTCAGGGAAGGCCCGTCTTTTTCGAGACGTAGCAACGATGTTGTGTCATATTCTCCTTGAATGTCAACGCGCCCATCCGCGCCAATCACTGACGCTCCGATTGGCACAAGGGTTGCAACTAGTTTCCGATTCTTATTTCGGAGAACGAGTTTTTCCGAGGCGTATCTGCCAATGGCCTCCTCCGAGAGATAGACTTGCTCCCGTTGAAAATCAAATTGGTCATCCGGCAGCCAAGACTGTATGGAGTCGTAAAGGCTAAGGATATTGGAGCAAAACGCGCTCTCTAACTCGGTGCTCGTAGTCATGGCATGCGCCTCCATATTGTCTTTTACGAATATAATAGCGCCGAAATTTCTTATACTCAAATTATAGCCGGTTGTTCCGGTAATGTTAAATAATTTCCTATGAAGCCAGGAACTTCTCGTGGGCCGCACGTAAGCGGGAGGCGAGGTACCATTGAAGAAAAAGATTTCCCCAGCGCCTGAATTGCGTTGCTCAGTTTTCATCGGCGACGAACAGAAACGCCCCCGCACCATCGGATGCGGGGGCGTTGGAAAACATATTCCGAAACAATCTAGTCCGCCAGGGCGGCTTCCATGGCCTCGTCAGTCAGTTCAACGTTATTAAAGACTTCCTGGACATCTTCATCGTCGTCCAGCATTTCCATGAGGGTGAGCATGGTCTTGAGCTGCCGGGGTTCGAGTTCGACAGTAGTCTTGGGGATCATGGTGAGCTTGGCTTCTTTCGGCGTGATACCCATGCCTTCCAGTGCCACGGTTACGTTGTGGAGTTCGGTGGGGTCAGTCACGATATCGTAGCTATCCCCCTCCATCTCCACGTCATCGGCACCGGCATCCGTGGCCTTCTCGAAGATCGTGTCGTCATCCAAGCCTTCTTTTTCGACGACGATGAGGCCTTTCTGCTCGAAGTTCCAGCTTACGGCGTTGGTTTCCGCCATGCTGCCGCCATACTTGTTCAAGGTGTGGCGAATGTTGGCAACCGTCCGATTTTTGTTGTCGGTGAGCGTGTCGATGATGAGGCCGGCACCGGCGGGGCCATAGCCCTCAAAGCGCTGCGATTCATAAATTGCGCCCTCGATATCGCCCGTACCCTTTTTGATGGCGCGGCTGATATTGTCCTTGGGCATGTTCCCAGCTTTGGCGGCCAGAAGAACCGTGCGCAGGCGGGGGTTCATGTCGGGGTCGCCGCCACCCATTCGGGCTGCCACGGAAATTTCTTTCGCAAGCTTGGAGAAAATCTTGCCCCGCTTCGCGTCGAGGGCACCCTTCTTCCGCTTGATAGTGCTCCATTTAGAGTGACCGGACATGCACTGTATTCTCCATATAAGGTGGGGGGAGGGATCCATACCAACCGCCATTGTAGCAAAGCGCCGGGAATTTGTGCAAAGGCGCGTGGCACGCAGACAGCCCCAGTACAACAAAAAACGCGGTCCCTTTCGGAACCGCGTGTTGTATTCAGTGTGTCGGCGGATTATTCGCTGGCATCTTCCGCCGCTTCAATCAACTTGAAGGCCTCCTGCGGGCTGCTGGCCTTGAGAAGCTGGGCCACCATGCCGGGGTTGTCCAGCAGGTGTTGCACGCCGCGAATAGCCTGAACCTCGCCACCGAAGTCCTTTTTCGGAACAAGCAGGAGGACCACAATCTTGGCCAGCTTGCCGTCGAGGGTGCGGAAGGGAATGCCTCTGGGCGCAATGCCGAAGGCACAAATCAGGTCTTCCACCAGCTCCGTGGCAAGATGGGGTACGGCGATGCCGCGTTCCATGCCCGACCCAAGGGAGTCCTCATTTTCATAAAGGGCTTCCAGCAGAATATCCCGGTGCTTCATGGGGACATCGTGGTACTGAACCAGAACGTCTATCAGTTCACTGATGGCTTCAGGTTTTTTTTCGGCTTCCAGGCCCACCTTGATGAGTTCAGGCCGAAGAATTTCGTGCAGGTGCATCATACTTGTTCCTCCGCGGCTTCCTTTGCCTTACGCTTCTGGGCGGCTTTCTTGCCCTTAATCTTCTTCAGACGGAAGGTGTCTTCGCGCTCGCGTTCGTCAAGCACGCTTGCGATGGCGCGCATTTGGCCGCGCAGACGGGGGAGGAGATACTCCTCCAGCGCGTTGATACGGCGGGAGACCTTCTTTACTTCTTCGCCCACAATCTGGAGGTTGCGCTCCAGGGGCGCGCATATGAACAGTTGTGCAAGCATCTGCTCGGCGCATTCAGACGCTTCATGGATGTGGGCGGATGTGTCCAAGAGGCCCATACCACGCTTGGCGGGTGTTCGGACGACACCCTTCTGGTCAATACGCCCCAGCTCGAGGCCCCAGACCTTTTCCGAACCGACCGTGAGGTTGAGCGACCGGCGACCGGCCACAGCGGCTGACTTGAGTTCGGGCGTGCCGCGCACGGCGCGGGCCATGGTCATGGCATCGCCTGCGGCGCGGCCCCGGTCATGCAACTCGTCGCGCATATCGCGGAGCTGGCGGGCGCGTGTGAGCAGTTCCTGCATCAGGGCATCCCGTTTGCCCTTCAATAGGCCCACCCCGTCGGAAGCCATTTTGATCTGGCCCTTCAGGAGGAGCATATTCATGCGTGTTGGCGCTATGCTGTCCATACTCATAATTTATGTCTCTTGATTCGTTGTAAGTGTCAATTCTCTAGGACGTGCCGCACGCCAGCGCACGAACCCGTCAGGACTCGTTGAAACTGGCCTTTTGGGGATCGTGCGGCACGATCCTGAGCTTTATATTCGTCTTTTCGAATCTCAAGCGTCCAAGCCAACGGCGCTGTTATGCGTTTTCGATAGCAGAAACCGCTTCCTGCGCGACTTCTGCGTTCTCTTCAATGGGCTTGTAGTACTGGTCCACCGTCTCACGCTTGATGCGGGTCAGTTCGGATTTGGGCAGGTGGCCCATAAGCTTCCAACCGAGGGCGAAGGTGTCTTCAACGGGACGGCGGATCATGCCCTGTCCAATCATGTCCGCCTCGAAAGCATTGGAGAAGCGAAGGTACATTCTGTCCAGGTCGGTGAGGGCATCCTCGCCCACGATGGCCATGAGTTTTTTGATCCGCTGGCCTTCCGCATAGGCGGCATAGAGCTGGTTCGCCCACTCGCGGTGCCAGGCTTCGGTCTTGCCACCGCCGATACCATTGTTCATCAAACGGGAGAGGCAGGGGAGCAGATCCACCGGCGGAAAAATACCCTGCCGGTGCAACGGACGGCTCAGCACGATCTGGCCTTCGGTGATATAACCGGTAAGGTCAGGAATGGGGTGCGTGATGTCATCGTCCGGCATGGTAAGCATGGGAATCTGCGTCACGGAGCCTGGGTTGCCCCGGATGCGCCCAGCGCGTTCGTAAATGGTCGACAAATCGGTGTACATGTAACCCGGGTAGCCACGACGGCCAGGGATTTCTTCACGGGCGGAGGAAATCTGGCGCAGCGCGTCGCAATAGTTGGTCATGTCAGTCAGCACGACCAGCACCTGGTAGCCTTTTTCAAAGGCGAGGTACTCGGCGACCGTCAGGGCGCAACGGGGGGTGAAAAGGCGTTCGATAGCCGGGTCATTGGCCTGGTTAATGAACGCAACCACCTGGGAACCCTTGCCGCCTTCCTCGAAGGCTTTCAGGAAGTACTCGGTCTCACGGGCCGTGATACCCATGGCCGCGAACACGGTTACGAACGGCGTGTCATCGCCCTTGGTGCCGGCGTT
>JAJRPE010000373.1 GCA_024280935.1 Candidatus Hydrogenedentota bacterium | reverse complement strand
GTCGGAGAGTTGCTTCCGATAGCGTGCGGCACGGGTCGGCTCGCGGCCCGCGAAGTTCTTGTTCTGCCCTGTTTCGTGGTAATCATCCAGGTTCGAGAGGAGCAAGGTTGTCGCGTCGCCTATCGTGTCCAGGGTTTCCGAAGAACGCCCTGACTGCCAACTGTAGCGCCAGTCCCGCGTGCGCAACGACACGGCCAGCGGTTCTCCCATGATGGTGATGGGCTCTTCGCCCGAAGCGTAGTCCAGCAGGCTCCGAACCTGGGTGCTCTGGGCCAGGTTCACCCCGGCAAAGTCCCCCAGGGTTCGGCCCAGCGCGTTTAATGACACCAATGAGCGCCGAGTTCGTCCGATGCCCTCCGGCATGGAGATGATTAAGGGAACGCGAATCGATTCCTCCGTCAGCCGTGCCACGCCAGGGCCGCCCCGGCGCCATACGCCCCGTCCCGGTTCGGAAAAATCGAGGCCGTAGGGCGACGTGATGACGATACAGGTATCTTCAAAGCTGCCCATTTCCCGGAGTCGCTCGATAAAGAGTCCCAGTTGTTTGTCCACATTGAGGAGGGCCGTGTCGTACACGTCCAGCGGTTGCGGCACCTTCTCCCAGGGTTTGATGAAACCCTTACCATAACGCTTGAGGGCGAAGGGCTTGCGCAACTCCCGAAGCCGTATGAATACCAGATAGCGCTCGTCTTCGTGGTGCTTGCTGATCCAATTTGCAGCGCGTTGCAAGGTGATGCGGGCTCCCTTGGGAACCAGTGGTGCGGGGCCGGGGCCTTTTCCCGCAGCAGTCTCCGGGTAGGCCGGATTATATAGCTCGAAGCCCCGTTCAAAGCCGCTTCCGAAGCCCAGGTCATTGCCGTCCGAGCCTTCGCCTTCGGTGAAGGCAATCGTGGCGTAGCCCGCTTCGCGCATGAGCTCCGGCAGGGTCGCAATATTGTCGGGCAACGCTTTTTGTGCGATGTCCGTGCTTCCGTGGGCCAGCGGCGATACGCCCGTAATCAGTGTGACCGCCGTGCTGAAGGTGTTGGGGCAGGCCGTAAACGTGTTTTCCCACACGGAGCTGCGTTTGGCGAGGGCCGTTAGGTGGGGGGTTGTCTGACGCTCATAGCCAAAAAGCTCCATGTGATCCGCGCCGAGGCCTTCCACCAGGATGACAACCAGATTGGGGCGCTCAAAGGCTGTGGGGTCGTGATGGACGTAGGGTCCCGAGAGGAGCATGGTTGAGCCCGAGGCATGGGTGGGCCGAAGGCCCGTTTGTCGAACCCACTCGGACTCCTCCTCCATGTTCCAGGCCAGGCCCATGCGCTCTGCGCCGTCCGGGATTGCGTCGTTCGGTATCCGTTGGGTCGTCCAATCCGATTCTTGGACGGAGACAGCGTCTTTCCACGTGCCCAGCGGGGTATCGTTTGAGCCGTCGTAGAAGGTGCAGGTCACGTGGATTAGTTCGATCGCCTTTTTCGTTTCAACGGGATTGGCCCACCGCAATGTAAGGTGCTCGTCCTCGCCGACCATGGCCTCCAGGGGATATTGCAGTCCTTCGGTCACGGTGTGCGCCCAGGCATAGGTGTCGTTGGCCCGCACGGCCTCAACGGTCGACAGGGTGGCGGCGCGCACACCGGTAAGGGATTGGTACCAGGTGTTGAAACCCTGCTGGGTACCGAGAAAGGCCAGACCAGCAACAATCACATAGGGGAGTATGCGAATCTGCGTGGCCGGTGGGGCCTGGGTGGCCGCGAAGAGCGTCGCGAGCTTAAAGAATCCATGAACGCCGCCGAAGGCTGCCAGAAAGAGGAGCGGTTCCATTGCTGCCAGTTTAGGGTGGGGCCACGGAATGGAGAGGTTCAGCAGATAGGGCAAGAATATCAAGGCCGACAGAAGGGACAGAATCTCCGTCAGGTGGGGGCCTTTGCCCCGGTGGGGCTTGATAAGCTGGATGAAGCCGCCATAGGCGCTTTGAACGAGAATGTAGCCGCAGGCGATCATCAGCGCGGCGGCGAGGCCCGCGTCGAAATTGGGCACATAGCCCGACATCGCCAGGAGTCGGCGTCCGAAGACACCCACAATACCTGCGGAGATGCCCATGGAGGCGAGGTAGAGGGGAAAAAGCATGTTAGCGCGTCAATCTCCGCGAGTGGTGGAAGTCCTTCATACCAGACTACTTCTCAATTTCTTACCATGGGCCTCATAGAAATTATTAGCCCCCCTTTGCTATCATGCGATAGTACCAGATATAACAAAACCGACACCACATCTTGTGGTCGCTTGAATAGATGACAAAGCCCCGCGTGGGTGGAGAGTATAGCGTAGTGTTTCAAAAGATACTTACATCCCTGTTCGGGACCGAGAAAGACCGTGAAGTGAAGCGTTTCATGCCGGTCGTTGTGGCCGTTCGCGCCGAAGAAGCCCGTGTTTCGGCCATGACAGACAGCGAATTGCGCGAGCAGACCGGTATTTTTAAGAAACGCCTGGCGGCGGGCGAATCCCTGGACGATTTTCTGCCCGAGGCCTTCGCCGTGGCCAGGGAAGCCGCGAAGCGCGTGGCGGGCATGCGCCCTTTCGATGTGCAGATTATCGGCGGAATAACGCTCCACCGGGGCAATATCGCGGAAATGACGACGGGTGAGGGCAAGACCCTCGTGGCCATTCTGCCGGTTTACCTGAATGCGCTTACGGGGCGGGGCGTACACGTGGTCACCGTAAATGACTACCTGGTCCAGCGTGATGCCGAGTGGATGCGTCCTATCTTTGAATTTCTGGGACTCACCGTGGGGCTTATTCAGTCCGACATGGATCACCTGGAGCGCAAGGTCGGTTATCGGGCCGACATTACTTACGGCACCAACAACGAATTTGGTTTCGACTACCTCCGCGACAACATGGCCAAGCATCCCGACCATCGGGTGCAGCGGGAGCTGAACTATGCCATCGTCGACGAAGTGGATTCCATTCTGGTGGATGAGGCGCGAACGCCCCTTATTATTTCCGGGCGGCCGGAGAAGAGCAGCGATCTCTATGTGAAGGTGGATGAGGCAGTCCGCAAACTTCGGAAGGACGAGCACTTCGAGGTTGACGAGAAGCAGAACCATATTATTCTCACCGACGAGGGCATGTTGGCGGTGGAGCGGCTTTTGGGCATTGATGATTTGTATACCGACGATACCCTTGGCTGGGCTCACATGATTGAGCAGAGCCTCAAGTCGTACAACTTTTTCAAACGCGATAAAGACTACATGGTGAAAGACAACGAGGTTCTCATCGTTGACGAGTTCACTGGGCGCACGATGGAAGGCAGACGCTATTCCGATGGCCTGCACCAGGC
Organism: Candidatus Hydrogenedentota bacterium; assembly: GCA_024280935.1. GTDB lineage: Bacteria > Hydrogenedentota > Hydrogenedentia > Hydrogenedentales > JAEUWI01 > JAEUWI01. The sequence continues at coordinate 3,367 of JAJRPE010000373.1, read as the reverse complement.
GCTGGAAGCGAAAGAAAACGTGCCCCTGCGTTTCGAGTCCCAGACGGTCGCCAGTATCACCTATCAGAATTACTTCCGCCTCTACAACAAGCTGGCCGGCATGACCGGTACCGCCGTTACGGAGGCCGCCGAGTTCGACAAGGTCTACGGCTTAGAGGTTACCCAGATTCCCACCAACCTGCCCGCCGCGCGCCAGGATGAAACCGATCTGATCTTCGCCACGGAGCAAGGTAAGTTCCGCTATGTCATCAATGATATCAAAGCCATTCAGGCGGAGAACCGTCCGACCCTGGTGGGCACGGTGTCTATCGAAAAGTCCGAGTTGCTTGCGAAGATGCTGGGGGAGGAGGGCGTTGAGAATTACCAGGTACTCAATGCCAAACACCATGAGCGCGAAGCCTCTATCATTGCCAACGCAGGCAAGGCGGGGGCCATCACGATTGCAACGAATATGGCGGGCCGTGGCACGGATATCAAGCTGGCCGAGGGTATTCCAGAAAACGGCGGACTTTATATTATTGGCACCGAGCGCCATGAGTCCCGTCGGATCGACAATCAGCTCCGTGGCCGTTGTGGTCGTCAGGGCGACCCCGGCACGACACGCTTCTATGTCAGCCTCGAAGATGATGTGGCCCGCCTTTTCGGGGGCGACCGTGTAAAGAAACTCATCGACTTCGTGGGCGGCGATGAGATGGACGAGGAGCCGCTCAGCCAGCGCATGGTGACGCGGACCATCGAACGTTCCCAACGGCAGGTGGAAGAACACAATTTCGAGATTCGCAAACACGTTCTGGATTATGACCAGGTTATGGACAAGCAGCGCAAGTATATCTACGCCATGCGCCGTGATGTCCTGGAGGACAATGATGTAACCGAACAGCTCAGGAAGATGTTCGAGAATACCATCGGGGATGTGGTTGATGAATACGTGCCGGAATCTGCGGCGGCGGAAGACTGGGATCTGGAGAGCCTCGAAAAACGCTTGGAAGGACTCTTCCATTTTGAGATTGACACCGACACAGAGGCGGAGACGGCGGACGACCTCATAGCGGAGATCAATGAGAAAGTGCTCGCAGAATATAAGCGCCGTGAAGAATCCATGGGTGAGGAAATCAGGGAGAGCTTTCGGCGAGAAATTGGCGGGGATGAATCGACCATCGATTTCGACCGCATGGCCCGCAAACGGGTTCACGATCTTGAGTTGATGGCCCTGTTGCGTGCGGTGGATGACAAGTGGATTGACCACCTCTATGAAATGGATTACTTGCGCGAGTCGGTTCGCCTCCGCGCCTTTGGCCAGAAGGATCCCCTGCTGGAATATAAGCAGGAAGGCTTCGAGATGTTCCAGAACATGGTTCGGGGCATCGAAGAGAGTGTGATCACGACCCTGTTCCGTTTGACCGATCCTGAGGTCAGAAAGAAGCGGGCGGCAAGCATTCAGCGGGGCACCCTTACACAGAAGGAAGACCCCTTCGCCCAGTTGAATCAGTATAGCTACGTGGCGGCGGACAAAGAGGCGGACAGCAGTTTTGCCAGCTTCGATACAACCCGCTTTGAGTTGGCCGGGCAGGAGAAGGCTACCCCGGAATCGGGCAGTGCGTCCACGGTAAAGAGGGCACGCCCCCAAACCAAGCGCAAGCCCATACGAGCCGAAAAAAAAGTCGGACCCAACGAAAAGTGTCCCTGCGGTAGCGGGAAAAAGTACAAAAAGTGCTGCGGTCGAAGCGCCGTATAATCGTCCCTGTGGTCATTGTGGGCTTCTGGCTCGTAATGATGGGCCTGTTTCTCTGGCGGGAGTATGGCGGGTCCATACCTCGTGAGCCGTCCGCAGCGCAGGCGGCGTTCGTGCCGCAGGACCAGTGGATGGGCATCTATCTGAATGATGACCACCGCGTGGGGCACCTCCACTTGGAAAGCGAGGAGGCGACTCGCGACGAAGTGCCCGGCTATCTGTATCGGTTGGAGGCCGCGTTGGAAACGAAGCTTTTCGGTGTTGCGGCGGGGATGGATATCACGGGTGAGGCGTGGTCGGCTGCGTCAGGAAAGATCGCGGATTTTGATTTTGCCTTAGTCTCCTCTGGAACCCGTATGGGGGTGAAGGGGAGGATCACTGACAATCGGCTCCAGGGCTTCCTTGATACGGGGGGGCAGTCGATTCCTTTGGATTTTCCTTTCGATTCAACACAACTTCTCGGGGGCGGCATGGGACTCACTGCAACAAGTTTGCCTTCTCTCGATGCGGGGGAATCTACCAAGATAGATGCCTTCGATCCCATGACGATGAAGATGGCCCAGGCCACTGTGACGTGTGTGGGAAAAGAGGAAATTCTTATCGGCGGCATTCCTGTGGAGGCTCGAATCTACGAGACGACACAGGGTTCCATGACCAGTCGCGCCTGGCTGGATGCCGAGGGCGGGGTTCTTCAGGCCAGCACGCCCTTTGGCTTTACCCTCCGCAAGATTGACCCGGCAGCCCTGGTGATACCGGTCGAAGTTGATGAAAACAGCGACCTCATACAGAGCCTCGCCATCACGGCTACGGGCGAAGCGGTTTCTGTGGATGCAGACCGCCTTGTCATCCGTATTTCCGGTGTTGCCCCGGAAAAAATTCCCCACGATCCCCCATGGCAATCCTTGGAGGGCAACGTTCTGACGATTATTCGACCAACGCTGCCTGAAGGGGACGATGTTCCGTTGGATCCTGGCTTTGATCCCACGCTCTATCTTGGCGGCGATCCTTTTGTTACTACCGAGCATCCGAAGATACGGGCCAAGGCGCGGGAAATCGTGGGCGATGAGGCGGATCCGTGGCAGCAGGCGCTCTTGCTCTACACCTGGATTTACGATGAGATCGAGAAGGTGCCCGTGTTAAGCGTGCCCAATGCGCTGGATGTCTTGCGCACCGAAGCGGGCGACTGCAACGAGCACACCGTGTTGTACACGGCCCTGGCTCGTTCATTGGCCATTCCCACCCGAATCGCCATTGGACTGGTCTACAGTGATACCTTGGAGGGATTCGGCTACCACGCCTGGCCCGAAGTGCATGTGGAGGGACGGTGGTATCCGATAGACCCCACGCTCGGGCAGATATCCGCCGATGCCACCCACATCAAATTGTTCAATGGCGGAATAGATGCATGGATACAACTGGTCGCCTTCATCGGCCAGGTGGAGTTGGATGTCATCTCAGCCGAATAAGATGTCGTTGATTAATAAGCCAAGGTGGGCTTCGCCCACAACCCAAGTACTGACCTCCCAAGAAACCACTAAGGGTGCCACCCTCACGCGGAGGAGCGAAGCGGGGGAGCTTGCGGGTGCAAGCTATCCCAATAGACTTGATGTTAAAAAGAAACGGCGCGGGTTGCCG
>JAJRPE010000016.1 GCA_024280935.1 Candidatus Hydrogenedentota bacterium | reverse complement strand
CGTTGTGCGATATTATTCTCAATCCCTACCTGGAGTATTCAGGCTTCGGCCTGAAAGGCCTTAACAGGTTAGCCCAGGGCAACGCCCTGGGAAGAAAGCACACCACAAAAAAACCCTGAAAGGGCGCAATAGCAGTTCATCACGACCACTGTGCTGCCCTTTCAGGGGCTTGGTGCGTAATGGGCATTCCACAAACCCAGGGCTAACCTGTTTTGCCCCTTCGGGGCGATAGCGCGTCGAAAGTGCATGGGCGAACTGGTCATACTTCAAGCGAAGTTGGCAAAGTAATTCCGATCAATTCCCTTACGCCTTGCCGTGGGTGCGACTGAGCTGGCCGCAGGCGGCATCGATGTCTTGGCCCTTTTCCATGCGAACTGTGACCTTGAGGCCGCCCGCTTCGAGAATGTCGCGAAAGCGGTTGCAGTCCGCCATGTGGGTTGGATGGTAGGGCAAACCGGAAACGGGGTTCCAGGGGATAAGGTTCACTGAGACCTTGAGGCCCTTGGCGTAGGCGACCAATTCGCGGGCGCATTCTACGGAATCGTTCACGCCCTTGAGCATGGTCCATTCGAAGGTAAGCTGCCGACCCGATTGGGCCGAGTATCCCGACAAGACATCGTGGAGCCGCTCCAGGGGGAACTTACGGTTGAGGGGAACGAGGGTCGAGCGAAGTTCGTTGTTGGCGGCGTGGAGTGAAACACTCAGGCGCACCTGCCAGTCTTCCTGGGTGAAGCGCTCGATCTCCTTCGCTTCCCCCACCGTTGACACGATGATCTTTCGCGCGCCGATACCCACGCCATCTTTGTCCATGAGCAGGCGGATGCTCGCCATGACGTTGTCGTAATTGCGCATGGGTTCGCCCATCCCCATGTAGACGATGTTGGGCGTGCGATCCGAGTCGGCTTCATCCTGCAAGAGATAAAGCACCTGCTCGACGATTTCGCCCGGTGTGAGGTTGCGGGTGAAGCCCGCCAGGCCGGTGGCGCAAAAGCTGCACTTGAGGGCGCAGCCTACCTGGGAAGAGACGCAAATAGTGGTCCGCTTGCGGTCGCGAATGAGTACCGACTCCACGGTCTCGCCGTCGTGGAGCCGAAAAAGGGCCTTTTTCGTGCCAGTAGCCTTGGACTCCTGCATTTCGACCAATTCCAACTGGGAGGCCGATGCCGTCTCTGTGAGTTGCGCACGGAGTGGCTTTGACAGGTTGGTCATGGCATCAAAGTCGAAGACCCGCTTCTGGTGGAGCCACTGAAACAACTGGCGCCCCTGAAAGGGCTTGAGGCCCAGTGTTTTGGCGAGTTCGGTTTTCGTCATACTTGAAAGGGTTAATTTCATTGTGTCCTGTTTCTTTTGGCTGCGAACGGATGTCTGGTACCGAAGCCTTGCCGATTATTTCAGGCGCCACCGGTATCAACAAATATTTTTACCAATAGGAAAATCACTTACTTCGGGTGCAGTTTTCGTATTCCTGCTTCGTATGTCTCCCGTCTGTTAAAGACATTAGCGTATGCCATGCTTGGTACAAGAAGAATGGATCGGGCTTTCAGCCCTGTTCAAATTTCTGCGATTTTCTCCTGGGCCTGCGGCCCAGGCTGGTATGGAACACGCCTTTGGCGCTCAAGAGTTGATGCCGATGTAAGAATAGGGCCAACGGCCCGGATTTATACCAGCATAGGCCGGAGGCCCATGGTTAAAGGCCCCATCACTGTCACGGGCTGAAAGCCCGCGCTATCCTTTCCATGCCATTCAAAAAGCAACGGCACGGTGATTAACGTTGTTGGTGCGGTAGTATGAGAACTGCACCCGTTGCTTTTGGAGACTACGATGTTCCCACAACTTCCTGGTAGCCCTTTGCGAGCAGCGCGGTACGGGCTTCCTCGATTGTTTCCATGGGGAGGGGGGCTTGAGATTTGAGCCGAAACTCGAATTTGGTCGCTCTATAGCCCATTTCGGCATCATGGAGTGGAAAATAGGCGGTAACCGTGGCCGGAACGAGAACTCCCTTAATTGTTTTATAGGACTCGCAAATAGTATGGGCAAGAAGCGCTCCCGTTTCATTAAAGACCGAAACTTCCGTAATTCGCCAGCCATCGACGTTTTTGACGCGAAGCCGTTGCTTCAAGCGCCCTTGGTGACCGGGGGCATAGACTGCCAGCAAGGCCGTTTCTTCGGCTTCTACATATTTTTCCAAGACCGTGTGCGCCCTCGCGTCAATCCCGGGCGTATCCAAGAAGAATAACTCCCTGAGTAGCTGTGACGGGGCGACATCCAGCAGAATGTCGTCGAATCGCTCTCCCTCACGTCCAAAGTAGAAGGTTTCTTCAGCGGGCAGGGCCAACAGGAAGCGGTCGTCGGCCGTATAGACATGCATCCGAAACGCGCCCTTTCGAACGCGCATCAGAAATTGGTCGGGTGCCTGGAACTGTATTGTGCCGCCGCGAAAATTCTGCGTTGCCTTCTCCCCCGGCTGCCGCAATCGTATGTTCCCGCCAATCTTGAGCGAGGAGAGAACGGCGTTATGGGCTTGGAGGTCTGCCAGGATTGTCTGGATCTCGGGCGCACCGGTTGGCAAGGAGGTCACTTTGGGGCGTCGCGGGCCATGGACACATCCGCCGAGGGACAGTATCAGCAACAAAATTACTACGGTGGCGAGAGCACGACGCTGACTGGAGGTTTTCGGACTGAAAGGCCTGAATAGGATAGCCCAAGGCAACGCCCTGGGTTTTACGCGTACATCGGCACGCAAGCCCTGCAAGGGCGAAATAGAAAACGCATCGGGCATGCCATGGTATCCTGTGCCGCCCTTTCAGGGCTTGGTTATGGTTCGTCCATAACCCAGGGCGTGGCCCTGGGCTAAGCTGTTGAACCCCTTCGGGGCGGTCGCCTGTGTGACATGGCGGTAACGCTTGTGCGCGGATTCGCCCACTGCGCTGCGGATAGTACGTGTTCCAGACAACGGCCCGGACAAAGCAACGTATCTTCCTGTCGTCTGATTGGCGGCCCACCATACGATTAATTCACAGCGAGATTAATCAAGAAAACGCTGTCGCGAACAGGACAAAGACCGAATCCGGTGCCGCCTATGCCCTCACTCCTTTGTGGGGAAGGGTTTGGAGACGGATAGACCGTGAACAGGACCGTGAACAGGTTGTGACACACCGTGTTTATGTGTTATAGTTGCTGGTCTCTTGCGTGCAAGTATAGCACGAGCACCGGAGATAACCCAAGAAACGCTACCGAAAACAAGCCGGTTCAACGGACTTCAGCGTCCCGCCGCGCTTTGAGAACAAGGAGATGAACCATGGCACGCGTATGTGATTATAGCGGAAAGAAGCCCCACACCGGGAACAAGGTCGTTCGTCGAGGCAAGCCCAAACGTGAAGGCGGTATTGGCCTGAACGTAACGGGTATTTCCAAACGTCGTTGGAAGCCCAACCTTCAGACCATTCGCGTGGTTGAAGAAAATGGTCAGATCCACAAGATCAAGGTTTGTGCCCGCTACATCAAGGCTGGCAAATTCAACAAATCCCCCCGCGGCACCCGCAAGGCCCTCATGGCATTGGCAGCGGCCAAGTAGTTTCCGCCCCAAAAATTCAAAGACTTCAACGACCGACATGGCTTTATGGCTTTGTCGGTCGTTTTTTTGTTATACCGCGAACCTTTTTCCGGCGGTGGTGTCTAATATGTTGTAGGATGTAAACAGCTTGTCTTGAGATTCGTTATGTAGTTGAGGAAACCTTGCAACATGGGTCAGGATACATCCAATATCGCCCAAGGCGAGTTTTGCTGACAACCCAAGGCTCTTGTCCCCGCGAACGCATATTGTCATCCCCGCGAACGCGGGGATCCAGCGGTGTTGCGATGTGCTTCTACCGCGTTCTGGATTCCCACTTTCGTGGGAATGACGTGGCCTTATCTTGTTCTTTAATGGGCCTCCTTTGAGAGTAAGGCCCAGAACTCTGGGGAGAAAATCGTTATGAAACTGCGTCTTGTATGGGTACTGCTGTGTGCTTTGATGGTGGCACCGGTGTCGGGTTGGGCCGAACTGCAAGGCGGGCGACGCGCTGCGGGACCG
>JAJRPE010000372.1 GCA_024280935.1 Candidatus Hydrogenedentota bacterium | reverse complement strand
TGTACGCGCTGCGACTACTGCCTGGTGGCTTGTCCTGTGGATGCCATCAAAGCGGGTTCGCGGATATAAAAAACAGCGTTTCACCGCGAACAGCTTAACGCAGCAGTTGGCCGCAACCAAAAACATTTTTCACCACGAAGGACACGAAGAGCACGAAGAAGGGAAATGAAGAACAAGAAAGAATTCTACGACGCCACCCATTTCTATAGTACATACCTGCGCTCGTCCAGTTTTTTCTTCCGAAAGCATGAGGACAACTTTCCATGAAGATGCGAACATGGAGCTTGGATTCCTTCCCGTATAAAATGTTTTCTTCGTGCTCTTCGTGTCCTTCGTGGTAAATATATTGTTTTTTCAGAACTGCAAAAAACTGATACGCCAACAAATATAAAAAGTAATTCTAGCAAAGCCTGAGGAATGCCATTCATGCCCACCGTAACCATCAACAACCGGGAGATCGAGGTTGAAGAGGGCACAACCCTCCTACAGGCTGCCCGCACGTTGGATATTGAGATTCCCACGCTGTGCTATTGGGAAGGCGTGAAGCCCATGAATTCCTGCATGCTCTGCACCGTCCGCAATGTGGAGACGGGGCAGCTTCATTCCTCGTGCAGCACGCAGGCAATGGAGGGCATGAAAATTGAGACCGACACGGGCGATGTCTGCGTCGCCCGCAAGGAAGTCCTGGAACTCATCCTCAGCGAACACATTGGCGACTGCGAAGCGCCCTGCGCCCATACCTGCCCGGCATCCATGAACATCCCCGTCATGATGCGGGAGATCTACGAGGGCAAGTTCGACGACGCGGCCTTTACCATTCACAACGGCCTTGTCATCCCCTGGACCTTGGGCTACGTCTGCCCGGCTCCCTGTGAGAATCCCTGTCGGCGTAAAAGCTACGACGAAACGATGAAGATTCGCATGTTGCACCGGGATTTAGCGGAGAAGTCCCTCCAGGAAAACCCGGAGCTGCTCGAATGTCCGCCTGACAGTGGCAAGCGGGTGGCGATTGTCGGTGCGGGTGCTACGGGCATGGCGGCGGCCTGGGTGTTGCGAAAACGGGGCCACAACGTCACGCTGTTTGAGAAAGACGAGAAAGCGGGCGGCAAGCTCCGCGATCTGCCCGACGAAAAGTTGCCCAAACACGTGCTGGACACGGAAATCAATTTTATCGAGCGGCTTGGCGTCGATATTCGCTACAGCCAGTCGATTGACGAAGAAACCGTGGAGACCTTCAAGGAAGAGTACGACGCCATTGTCATTGCTTGCGGCAAGAAGGCCAAGTCGGGCGGCAAGGTCTTCGCCGCCAAGGAGCACAAGCTCACGGTGATGGCCGTGGGTAATGGAAAAACTACTGCTGCCTGGGTGGATCGCTACATGACGAGCGTTGACCCCAAGCCGGAGAAAAAACTTTTCGAGTCGAAAATAGGCAAGATGGTGAAGGCGGAGATGGAGGCAATGCGCGACCACAACGAGAACAACGAGGCCATGCCCGTCGCGCCCATTAGCCCGGAAGAAAACCTTTCCGATTCCCGAAAGGAAGCGGGCCGCTGCCTCCATTGCGATTGCAGGAAGCGGGTCACCTGCACCCTGCGCAAATGGTCCCACGAGTATGGTGCCGAACAGCGAAAATACAACACAACCGAAGAGAAGAAGGTAAGTTTCTTCGGGCTGGGTGGCGAAGTCTATCTGGAACCCGGCAAATGTATCCGCTGCGGCCTCTGCGTGGAAATCGCGGAGAAATATGGCGAGGATATCGGACTCGCCTTCAGCGGACGTGGCTTCGCGATGGAGATCAAGGTACCCTTTGGCCGCAGCCTGGACGAGGGGCTGAAGAAGTCCGCCGCAGAATGTGTTCAGGCCTGCCCCACCGCCGCGATTGCCTTCCGTGATAAGGAAGATATCGAAGCCTGCCACACCACCACCTGGATTAAGCTTTGAGATGCGAACCACATTCTATAATTGACTACCGTTCACAAGACATGCAAATCCAAGACCCAATTGGAGAACGCCATGCCACGCCTGACTCTTCGAATGCTGCTCTGCCTTTGTGGCGCTGTCACCATGCTCGCCCAAGCCGATGATGCGCGCCAGTTTCGCGGGCCGATGCGTGACGGGCACTTTGCCGATACAGGTCTCCTGAAGACCTGGCCGGAAGGCGGCCCCGCTCTTGCATGGGAAATCGATACCGTGGGCATGGGTTATGCCTCCGTTACCGCAGTGGGCGGCACCCTCTACATACCTGGCATGTTGAACAAAGACGATGGCTACCTCTTCGCCCTCAACCGCGAGGGCGAAGAGCTGTGGCGAATGTCTTACGGCAAAGAAACCATCGACAAAATGGCACCGGGTTCCCGCTCCACGTTAACGGTGGAGGGCAATCGCGGCTACCTCATCTCCGGCTTGGGTGTTGTCTACTGCTTTGATCTGGAAGCCCGGAAAATACTCTGGCAGGTCGACACGCTGGCACGGTTTGAAGGCAAGCAAATCCGATGGACCATTGCCGAGTCGCCCCTGGTAGACGAGAAATACGTCTACTGTATGCCGGGCGGAGCCGACGCGGCCATCGCCGCATTGGACAAAGAGACCGGAAAGACGGTCTGGACAAGCAATGGCTTCAGTGATGCATCAGGCTATTGTTCGCCCAACATCATCGAGCACAAGGGCCGACGCATCCTGGTGACGATGAGCGCCAAATATGTGGTCGGTGTTGATCCCAATACGGGCAAGGTCTTGTGGAGCCACGAGCATCAGACAGACTACGACATTCACGCAAGCACGCCGGTCTATGCCGATGGCATGCTCTTCTACGTGGCGGGCAGCAAATCCGGGGGGGGGATGCTGCGGCTGTCAGAAGACGGCAACAAAATAACGTCGGCTTGGGCCGATACCGAAATGGACACCTTTCATGGCGGGGTCATTCTCAAGGAGGGCTATATCTACGGCACCGCCCACCGCTCGGGCAGGGAGATGATGTGCCTCGCCCTCGACTCGGGAAAAATCGTCTGGCGGAGCCCCGAAGTCACCGAAAGTGCATTGGTCTTCGCCGATGGCATGCTCTACGCCTACGAAGGCCCCCAAAAGGGCATCGTCAGCCTGGTGAAGGCAACGCCCGACGGCTTCGTGCGCACGGGCCAGTTCAAGATCGAAAAGGGTACCGCAAAACACTGGGCCCACCCCACCATCGCAAACGGACGGATCTATATCCGCCGAGGTGAGTTCCTGTTTGCTTATGACATCAAGGCGGATTAGGGACCCGCTGGAAGCTCCAGAACACGGCGTATCACGCCTTACGGCGTAGAATCACAGCCAGGGACGACTATGCCACCTTACTGTCATCAATAGCACCGACGGGGTGCCTTGCGCGAAAGAAACCTTGAATGAACGCCGTCTGCCGCGCGGTAGATTGTTCTCCTTCGCATCGGGAAAAATTCCCTACCAAGTAGCCTTAATAGAAGAAATGCCATTGTATTCCACCTCAGGAACAAAGGCTACTGCGAGTGCATTCGGATGTCGGTAGGCTTCAAGGCTCAAGGCACCCGAACCCGAGTACGGGATCAGGTGGCACCCCAAAGCTTCTTTTTACGGCCTGAAGGTGGCCGCGCTAAGATCAGAAACGTGCCAAGCCCAATTCCGCCGAGATTGAGAAGTCTGGAGTTTGCCCAAAGAAACGCAAACGGGATTCCGTGATCCCACATGGGGCTTCACGTCCAACGTGCCCCTTGTGTCGGACAGGAATGTCCAACCTCCTTTCAGACCAGTCCCAGCGTGTAGACCACAGTAAAATAGAGTCCAACGAGCAGAAACAGCCCACCGGTAGCCCGGCGCATCCAGCATTCCAGATTCCCAATCTGTTTGACACCGCGCCCAATTAGATGGCTTGCAAAGAGTACCAGGAGCACAATGCCCAACACGGGCACCGACACGCCAACGGCATAGACCAAGGGTAACAGGACGTGCGACTCGTGCGTCAGTGACAAGGGAATGAGACCACCAAAAAAGAGCGCCGCCGTGGTTGGACAAAAGGACATTGCGAAGAGCAGTCCGAGCAGCATCGTCGCCCACAAGGTGCCGGACCGACCAAAGCGTTGTGCCCAACCTTTCAGCCGCCCGCTGCCCAGGTGCAGATCCAACAACTCAAGCAAGAACAAGCCTACCACCACGAGAATCGGTCCCAGAAGACGAAACAGGTACTTCTGTAGCCAGTGCGAGACGACGGGAATAGAGGTCAAACTGCTGGTCACCAGCACGGCCAACAGGACGAACCCGATGGCCTGTCCGACCATATAACAGCCTCCCGATGCGGCCACCAGACGAGGCTGATCCAGACGCCGGGATATGAAGGTAATGGCGGTCACGTTGGTGGCCAACAAGCACGGGCTAATGGAGGTCAGGAAGCCCAGCCAGAATGCGCCGCCCATTGCCACCATAAATTCGGTCACGGAGCGGCTCCGAGAGCATCTTCCACTTGGGCACGGATATAGGCCATGTAGGCCTCTTTGTCATAAACCAGTTCCCAGATTCGGCTCAGATTGTTGTGCGCCAGAATCTCGCCATCTTCGATAGTCACGAGCACGACCGATTTGGTGTACAACCCAAATTCCTCCACAAAATGACCGTGCGCTTGCTCATCGACATCCACGATCTCCCAGCGGATTTCACCCGAGGCGAGGGCTTCGGGAAAATGGGTTTCCAGCGTCTCGCGGGTGTAGGCTTCAAGGTTGAGGCAGGTGCTGCAATCCTTGCCCATGTCGAAGTAGTAGACGATCAGGCGGGCGGGCGATGCGGAATCAGCCCCTTTCTCCAGAGAGGATTTCGGCGAAGTGGGGGCTATCACCTCCTTGCCCGTGAAGACGAAGAGCACGCTCCCGGCGAAGAGCAGAAAAATAATCAGGGTGAAAGCGCGTTTCATCATTCTGGCTCCCAAGGGACGTACCGCCGCACAGGGACCGTGCGGTAGTGGCAATAACTATGGGGCTTGTGCAGCCACCCAGACAACGCACAGCCCGCAACAACGCGGCGGCATGTCCCGGTGGAAACAACGCGCACCACGTCGGTTTCAAGCCCGCAGCCCCGCCCAAAAGCCCGCCGGGACAGGCCCGCGCACCAACGTTCGCCCGCCAACACCAGGGCACGCCGCTCGCCAGACCGGCTCAAGCCCAAATTCGAGGTCGCTGGCGCGGGTCCGTCCCTGAGTTTTCCGTCTTGATTCATTCCGACAACATCGTACGGATTTCGTCTTCTGTGGGGAGACGTCCGGATACCTTGACCTCGCCATCGACGACTAACGCCGGGGGCGCCACGATATCAAAGGCCATAATATCTTCGATAGCCGTTACTTTTTCCAAGACAAAATCCATACCGAGTGCCTTGGCGGCGGCCTCCGTCATGGTAGCCAATCGTTCGCAGGTCGAACATCCGGTTCCGAGTATCTGTAGTTTTTTCATGGACATGCTCTTGGAGTATTCAATGCTGTGCATTGTGGACATTGTGGACTTGGTGGACAAAGTGGACGGTATGAGTTAGCCACTCCGCCCACAAAATCTATTCACCCTTCAACCATTTTTAATTCAAAATTATCCCGCAGCGACGCAATACAGTGCATCTGATGTTCGGACAAAGAGTTTCCCGTCCGATATCGCAATAGATGATTTGCACTCTTTGCCACCCAAGCTGACCGCCGACAGCATCTCGAAACGCTCGCCCACGGCCATCGTCACCACTTGGCCGTCCTGTGTTAGGCAATACATCTTCCCCTCCGCCATGACGGGTGAGGACCAAATCCGGCTGTCGGCTTCAATCTTCCCGACCCACAATTCTTTGCCGGTTTCTGCCTCCAGGCAATAGAGGAGCTTGCGCACGCCATTCAGCAGATAAACCCGCCCCTCATGGTAAACGGGGGTGGGCACATCAGTGGTCTTGCCATCGAAAATCCAAAGGGACTCGTCAAAGGTAAAGTTCCTGCCCGCTTCCGGGCGAATTCCAAAGGGCTTGAGGCCCCGTGGCTGCACGCCGATAACCAGGTCTTCCGCCACGACGGGCGCGGGAATCAAACGCCACATCCTGCCCATTTCCGGGTTATGGTTCTGCCGCCAGAGTTCCTTACCCGTGGTCGCCTCGTGGGATACCACGTAATTGCCGCCCTGGGTAATGATAGCGGTCACCCCGCCATGGTCATAGGGAATAGGACTCGTATAGGAATCCATGGCCTCGTCGTGACCGTCGCTGCTCCGGTGGGTTCGCCATACGACATCGCCCGATGCCGGGTCCAGGCTGATTACATAGGCATCTTCATCGGTAAAATCGTCCAACTTCGCCCGATCCCACTGCCCGCGCATGATGGCGACATAGAGCTTCCCCTTGAAGGGCAGGGGGGTGGCGCTGTAGCCAAATTGCTGATTGATGGGGCCGTACTCGTCCACCAGATTCTTGGACCATTGCACGTTGCCGTCGGGATCCGTCGCGATCAGGTCACCGGAACCAAAGGTAAAGAAAATACGCTCTCCATCGGTCACGGGAGAGGGCGAGGCCATCGAGTTGCGCCTGGGCTGTTCCACATCCGACACGAAGGTCTTACGCCAGATAATCTTTCCCGTATCACGATTTATGCAAAGTGCCTCAAGCGATTCCATGTCCGCGCTGTTCGACGTACAATAGACCCGGTCACCCAGAACAATGGGGGATGCCGAACTGATGCCCGGCATGGGCGTACGCCAGAGGATATTGTCATCAGTCCACGCACCGGGCAGTCCCGTCTCGCCGCTGGTGCCGTTGAAATTGGGGCCACGAAAATGGGGCCAGTCTGCGGCATGGACAACCGGCGACGTGCTGAACACAACGGCCGCGAGCAACAGGAATGCCGTGAGGCTCCGAAAGGTACCAAAACTCATTGCAAACTCCTCTGCGTAACTATCCAGAAAGATTGTGAACCACAAGCAAAACTGTGGACCAACGTGTGATTTGCCTTATACTGTGGGTGCCCGTGAATAGAAAACGTGCGTGATGTGAATACAACTCTAAACGAACGGTTCGCATGTCTTCAACAAATTTAACCCTTGGCAGGAAATCAACGTCCATGAAGATTGTTTACATTGTTCCCGGCACGGGCGGCACCTTTTATTGCCAGAACTGCATGCGTGACATGGAACTCGTGCGTACCCTCCGCAGTCAGGGACACGAAGTGCTCATGGTGCCTGTCTATCTGCCGCTCCTGGCCGATGCCCGGGACATCAGCGGCAACACGCCCGTATTCTTTGGCGGCATCAATTGCTTTCTCCAGCAGAAGTTCCCCTTCTTCCGAAAGACGCCCCGGTGGCTCGACAAGCTCTTCGACACGCCCTGGATGCTCCGCCAGGCCGCAATGAAGGAAGGCAGCACCGAAGCAGCCAGTTTGGGTCCCATGACCCTGTCCATGCTGGAAGGGCCGGACGGCAACCAGGAAAAAGAACTCGAACGCATGATCACCTGGCTCCGCGACCAGGAGAAGCCCGATGTGGTCCATCTTTCCAACGCGCTGCTCCTGGGCATGGCCAAGACGTTGAAAGACGCGCTGGGTGTCCCCCTCTTTTGCAGCCTCCAGGACGAAATGCCCTGGATCGACGCCATCGACGACCCCTACCGCCAACTTTGCTGGGAAGCCATGGCCCACTGCGCACAGGACGTGGATGCCTTCGTCTCCGTAAGCCAATGGTACGCCGATGTGATGAAGCGACGCATGGCCCTTCCTGACGACAGGGTTCACGTGGTTCATCTGGGCATAAAACTCGATGACATCGAAGCCGCACCCATGTCCTTCGAGCCGCCGGTTATCGGATACCTCTCCAAGATGACGGATTCCCTTGGACTCGGCGCGCTGATTGATGCCTTTATCCACCTCAAGCAACATCCGCGCCTGACGGATCTGAAACTCCGCGCCACAGGTGGGCAGGTGGGCGGCGACATCGCCTATGTAAAGTGGCTGAAGAATAAACTCGGAAAGCACGGTTTCGCGGAGGACGTGGAATTCCTGGAGGATTTTGGCAAAGAAGATCGACGTAAATTTATCCAGTCCCTCTCCGTCATGTCGGTGCCCGCGTGCGATGGCGAAGCCTTCGGACTCTTCATTATCGAATCCCTCGCCGCCGGGGTACCCGTCGTCCAGCCCGAATCCGGGGCCTTCCCCGAGGTCGTCAACGCGACCGGCGGCGGCCTGCTCTACGCCCCCCAGGATGCCGACGGACTGACCATGACGTTGGAAGCCCTCCTGCTGGATCCAGATCGTGCCCGCGCCCTGGGTGAAACCGGGCGGCAGGCCGTGGCCGAAAAATTTTCTACGGAGCGCATGGCGAAGGAAATGCTCGCCGTCTATTCGAGGTACACGAATTCATGAAAGACAAGCTTCTTTCCATGGCACCCTTCTTCGTCATCATGGCGCTCGCAATCGCCTGGGGCGTAATGCAGGGCTGGTTCACGCCTGCACCACAAGTCGTCGAAAACAATCACGGTGTCGCGAAGGCTCCCCTCCTTGGAGGGGCTGGGGGTGGGTTAAGTCTCAGCCATGCACAAGAACCCACCCCTACCCCCTCCGAGGAGGGGAACCTGAAGACGTTGGCTCCGCCAACAACAACGTATCGAGAACAAATACCACAGATACCCGAGCCGACATTGGCTGCGGATTCATCGTCGTCGACAACAGGCGAGCCCGGAGCCACGACGTGGTCCACCTACCACGGCGACGAACAATTGGCGGGTGTCGTGGACGTTGCCCTCCCAAAGAAACCCGTGCGACGGTGGCGTTTCCAGGCCAATAGCCCTATCTATCATGGGCCGGTGGCTTCGGAGCGGCTTATTCACTTCGTTACTGGCACGGGCGAAGTCTTTGGCGTCGACTTCAAGGGTGTCAAGGTCTGGTCGCGGCAACTCACCCGTATTTCCTCCTTCGACCAAAAGGTAAAGAATGCCCGTATCGATGGCCCGGTCTCCTGCTTCAAGGAAACGGTCCTGGTGGGGACGATGGCAGGCGTGGTTCATGCCCTGGACGCGGCAACGGGCGAAGAGAAATGGCGCACTGATATTGACAGCACCATCCTCGGGGCCGTCACGTTCCAAGGGGCCACCGACACCCAGCCCGACCGGCTTTACGTCATCGGGCAGGACGATGGGGCACTCCATAGCCTTCTGCTGAGTGATGGCACCTTGCTGTGGAAAAGTGAGAGCATTGACCGCTGCGACGGCTCGCCTTCCAGCGGAAAAGGCATTCTCGCCTTTGGCAGTTGCGCCTCGGCTCTCCACGTGATTTCCGCCGAAAACGGAACTATTTTGAAAAACATTTCCCTGGGTGATGAGGCCCAGGTCGCGGGTGGCGTGGCCATTCGGGGCAATTCTCTCTTCTCCGGGAGCCACGGCGGCGAACTCTTCCACGCGGATATAGAGAAGGGCGTACTCCTCTGGACCAATACGGACGCGGACGGCGAGGTTTTCACCACACCCGCCGTCTCAGCCAAGCTCGTCGTGTACGGCTCCATGGATGACAACTTCTATGCCCTTGATCGCGCCACAGGCACCTTACGCTGGAAATTTAAGACCAACGGAATGACCATGTCCCCCGTCATTGCCAAAGATACGGTGGTAGCCTGCTCTGGCGGCGTGCTCTACCTACTCGACCTGGAAACGGGCGTGGAACAGTGGTCTTTTGAGGTGAGCGACGAAATTACGTCTCCCTCGATTATTAACGGTATGATTCTCGTCGGAAGCGATGACGGCACCCTGAGTGCCTTTGGAAAGTTTGAAGGGTGAAGTTTGAAGGGTGAAGGGATGCCCAAGCTCCTTCTTGTGTTTTCATTTGTGCATCAAGAGGCGTATTATCCTAATACGATACGTGGTCACATACCGCCCACGTATTTCTTCACCTGACATCGCACAACAAAGACTGGTTGACACCATGGATTCACCTGATACCCTGCTCAAACTGACCGACATTGAGAAAATATACGGAAGCGGAGATGCCGCAACACCCGTGCTGTCCGATATCGCGCTTGAGGTAAACACGGGGGATTCTATCGCCATCGTGGGTCCTTCCGGCTGCGGAAAAAGCACGCTGCTGAATCTCATTGGCCTGTTGGACACGCCCACGAGTGGGAGCATCCACTTTAATGGCGCGGCGCTGGACGGCTTCAATGAAATCGAGCGGGCGGCCTTTCGTAATCGCTCCATCGGCTTTGTCTTCCAGCTGCACCACCTCCTGCCCCAATGCACGGCCCTGGAAAATGTGCTGGTGCCCTCGCTGGTGAATAGCGACCGGAGCAACGCCCCGGAACGGGCCACCCACCTCCTGGAGCGTGTCGGCCTGAAAGACCGCATGGGAAGCCGTCCCAGCCAACTCTCTGGCGGCGAACGGCAGCGTGTAGCAGTCGTGCGCGCCCTGATTAATCGCCCCAAACTCCTCTTGGCCGACGAACCAACGGGGGCATTGAGTGAGGAGGGTTCCGCGAGCCTCACCGGCCTGCTCTTAGAACTCAGCGCCGAAGAAAAGATGGCCCTCATCGTGGTAACCCACGCGAACGCTGTGGCACAAAAAATGGACACGGTACTTGAATTACGGAACGGAAAACTAGCCCTTCAGGACGGTTCCCGATGATACGCCTGGCCCTCAACAGCTTGCGACACTATGCGGGCATGCACTTGGGTGTCTTGCTCGGTGTGGTGCTGGCCACCGCCGTCCTCACGGGTGCCTTGCTCGTGGGCGATTCGGTGGACCATTCCCTGAGCAGTTTCGCCCAAATGCGCCTGGGCGGCACCCAGCACGCCATCACAACCCGCAATCAATTCTTCAACCAGCGTCTTGCCACGGCTTTGGCAGAGAAGCTCACGATACCAACGACAGGGCTGCTCCACCTGCGCGGCATGGCCATCCATCAGGGGGCAGAATCCAGCGACCGCACCCAGATCAACCGGGTCGAGGTATTGGGTATTGGCCCGGAATTTTGGAAAACTACCGAAGAGGGTGCCACCTACACGCGCAGGGACGAAGGACCGGAGCTTGTGGGTGTATTGGTGCTGCAACCCAGCGATACCGCGCTCAGCACCAAGCTCGCCACGGCCCTTGGCGTATCCGTGGGCGATGAGGTCGCCCTCCGCATTGAACGCCCCTCCCTTTTGCCACGGGACGCGGGCCTGTCCATCAGCGATGACGACCGATCCATTCGGCGGCTCTACACGGTGACGAAGATCGTCGGTGACGACGAAATGGGGCGGTATAGCCTTTCGGCCAACCAGGTCGCGCCCTACAACGCCTTCGTGAACCGCACGGCCTTGCAGGCGCAGATCGAACTCCCCGAACACGTCAATGTACTCCTGACTGGCGGAGACGCGCCGCTCGAAGAAGTCCAAGCCGCCTTGGGCGACGTTTGGCAAGCATCCGACTCCGGTTTGCGTGTCGTTCATTATCCGGGTGACCAGGTACAAGTAGAATCAGAACGGGTATTCCTTTCGGAAGAGGTGGCCTCCCTGGCCGATTCCCTGGAGCACGCCCAAGGCACGCTGACCTATCTGGTGAATGAACTCCGCAAGGGCGATGGGGCGACGCCCTACTCCTTCATGGTGGCAGGGCCGGTCCCCGAAACGCTGAAGGACGATGAGATCGTCATCAACCGCTGGCTCGCCGATACCCTCCAGGCGGATGTGGGTGATGCCATCGACGTGGCCTACTACGAATTACTCCCCTCCAACAAATTTGAAGAGCGCACCCGCACCTTCACCGTGGCGTTAATTCGCGAGATGGACGACCTGAAAATGGAACGCGCCCTCTCGCCCATCTTTCCGGGACTCAGCGATGTGGATAACTGCGCTGATTGGGATGTGGGCATGCCCCTGGACGAAGAAAAGCTGGACGACGAAGCGAACGAAGCCTATTGGGATGAATATCGCCAGACACCCAAGGCGCTGGTTACGCTGGCGGCGGGACAGGCCATGTGGGGCAACCGCTTCGGCCAGTATACAGCCGTGCGCGTCCCCGGCGACAAGACCATGGTCGCGACCCTCAACGCCCTGCTCAAGGAACGGGTTGACCCTGAATTGCTGGGTCTGAAATTCAACCCCGTCAAAGAACAGGCCACTGCCGCCGTCTCTGGGGCGATGGATTTCGGCGGACTCTTTATTGGCATGAGTTTCTTCATCATTGGTGCGGCCTTGCTGCTTACGGGACTGCTCTTTACCTTTGGCGTGCAACACCGCACGGCGGAGCTCGGCATGTTGCTGGCCGTGGGTTTTCGGCCCAGACAAGTGCGCCGCCTCTTCCTTGCGGAGGGCGCGTTGCTGGGCCTGATTGGCACCATCGCGGGCGCGGGACTCGCCACCCTTTACACACGGGCACTCCTCTACGGGCTTGCCCACTACTGGCAAGGTGCCCTGGCCAACGCGGCTATCCAGTACCACGCAACGACGGGCACGCTTATCATGGGGGCCGTCATCAGTTTCGTCTGCGCCGTGGGAACCATGTACCTTTCCCTGCGCCGCCACCTCAAACAACCCGCCCGGGAACTGTTGCAGATGGATTTTACCCAGGCTCTCTCCACGAGGTCCGAAGGGCGTAAAAAAACCCTTGGTGCCTTATTCTCAAACAGAACCTATAAAAAACAAGACGATTCATCGTCATTCCCACGAACGTGGGAATCCAGAACGCGGCAGGAGCACACCGCAACACCACTGGATCCCCGCGTTCGCGGGGATGACGGTCGGTGGTCCTGGGTTGTGGGCGAAGCTCACTTTAGTCTTTATCTGGGCATCGCGGGCCTTGCCCTCGCCCTCGCCATAACCGTGGCCCTCTACTTCGCCCCCACCCACAACGCCGCCCTCATCGGATTCGGGGCAGGCTCCCTGCTCCTGGCCTCCGTCCTCCTCCTCTGCCGTTACGCCCTCATGACCCTGCAAGGCGAAGGCACGCTGTCCCTCCACCGCCTGGCGATCCAGAATGTGGCCCGGCGACGTGGACGAAGCCTCGCGACCGTGGCGCTCCTGGCTTGCGGAGCCTTCATGGTATTCGCCGTATCCGCCATGCAGGAAGACCTCTACGCCAACGCCCACCTCCGCAGCGCGGGCACGGGCGGCTTCACCCTAATGGCCGAGTCCACCTTTCCGCTTCAGGAAAGCCCGCTGCAAGCCCTGGATGACCCCGCCCTCAGCGGCACCGCCCTCAAAGTGCGCGATGGCGACGATGCCAGTTGTCTCAACCTGAACTACTCCCAGGCACCCGGTGTCGTAGGAGTTAATGTGGACGACCTCGTTTCACGAGGCGCTTTTGCTTCGGAAGCCGCCGCCAAAGAACTTTGGGAACGGCTCAATCTGGAGCTGCCCGATGGGGCCATCCCCGCACTGGCTGGTGACACCAACACCGCCATGTGGACCCTGCGCAAGAAGGCAGCCATCAAGGGGGGCGGACAACTCACTTACGAAGACGAAGGCGGCGTGGAACAGACGGTCCAACTCGTGGGTGCCCTTCCCATGCGGTTGAGCATTTTTCAAGGCAAGATTCTCATCAGCGACACGAACTTCACCCGCCTATTTCCCTCCGAAGAAGGCTACCGCATGTTTCTCATCGATGCCCCCGTCGAAGAATCGGCTGCGCTGAGCCAGCGACTCAATAAAAAATTTGACCGCTACGGTATGAACGCTTTCCCGCCCGTGGAACGCATCCTGGAGTTCTACGCCGTCGAGACCACCTACCTCGCCATGTTCCTCGTGCTGGGCGGACTCGGACTCGCCATCGGCTGCGTGGGCATGGGTGTCATCGTCCTCCGCAACCTCCTCGAACGCCGCGCCGAACTCGCCATGCTCAGCGCCCTCGGCTTCCCGAAACACGCGGTCCTCCACATGCTCTACGCAGAGTATGGCTTCCTGCTGCTGGCGGGCCTGGGCACGGGCGTGCTCGCTGCGTCCCTGGCCGTGATACCGTCCTTCTACGCCACCAACTCGACCGTGGACGTGGCCATCCAGGTACAACTGGCTATCCTGGTGTTCATCGTGTCCGTAGGCTGCACCGCCTCGGCCATCTTGCTGGGTTTCCGCAAAGAGCAGTTTGATGCCCTGCGGGATGAGTAGCCAAGGTGCATGCGAAAAACAGGAGGTCGGACTTTCCTGTCCGACACAAATGGCGCGTCGCTCAGGCCATCCCACACAGGTCTGCCCGCCTTTCACCTGGCTCTAAACGTTCCCCTACCTCGTTCCCAAGCTCCGCTTGGGAATGCAGTTCCTGGTGCTCTGCACCGAAGGCTCGAACAGAGACACCAAGAGCCAACATTGAAAAACTGAAACCCATCCTCCAACGCTCCTACGCAGAGCGTAGGCACACGCATTCCCAAGCAGAGCGTGGGAACGAGAAACGCGACTTCGCCACCCAACCCGCGTTTCTCCATTGGCCAAAGGCTCACCTCCCCACGTGGCACCCAACGTGGGTCTTCACAAGAAAGTGCCAAAACCAATTCCACCGGGGCCAGGAAGTCTGACCCAAGCAATCTCCCCAAAGCACGCCCCTCCCTTCAGTAGTCGGAGGATTTCCTGGCGTACTTGTCCCCAAAGGGTCCGGCTTGTTCCTCTTCCATGCTGCCACGAATTCGGAGATAGGAGTCGTAGCGCCAGGGCGTAAGCCGACCCTCGTCGAGCGCCGCGACCACGGCGCAATCGGGTTCGTGGGTATGGCTGCAATTTCGGAAGCGGCACGCCTCGCCGAGTTCGGCAAGATCAGGAAAAAACCAGGCCACTTCCTCGGGGGACACGCCCCATACACCCAGGGCGCGAATACCAGGGGTATCGATGATTCGAATATTCCCTTCGAGTTTGTAAAGCCGGGAGGCCGTTGTAGTGTGGCGTCCGCGGTGGGACACACCGCTCACTTCCTGGGTGTGAACCTCCAAGTCTTTGTCCAGCACATTCAGCAGCGTCGACTTTCCCACGCCGCTGTGGCCGGAAAGAATGCTTAGCTTACCGCCAAGGACAGCACGCAAGGCATCGAGGCCTTCGCCAGATTCGCAACTGGTTCGGATAACCTGAAAGCCCAGGGCCTCGTAATCCTTGAGCGCGGGCGGGTCTTCGTCTACCAAATCGATCTTGTTGACGCAGATGATAGGCGTCACGCCCCCCACTTCGGCGGCGATGAGATAACGGTCCACGAGGCCGGTCCGAAAAGGCGGGTCGGCAGCAGCGGCGACAATCACCAAGGTTTCAATATTGGCGGCGAAGACCTGCTCATCGAGTCGATCGTGTTCATGGCCGGGCCGACTCAGACGACTGCTTCGCGGCCCAATGCCCCGTACCACCCACTTCTCCGCCTCCTGCTCCACAAATACCTGGTCTCCGGGTGCGAGGAGGGTCGCTTTGCCTTCCTTAAGGCGTACGTCGATAAGGCACAACTCTTCGGTGCCGTCTTTGAGCACAAAGGCCCACTTTTTCGAAAGGGAAATGACCAGTGCGTTGCATTCGAAGTCGGTCGGTAGCGCACGCGAATCGATCGCCGCGTCGGAAATGGCCGTCTGGGCGCGACGGTGACGGGCGCGATCATGGCTGAAGGCGTCTTCGTGGGCCTCTTCCCAATTCCGCGTGCGGACCTGTGTGCGTTTCTTTTTTTTGACTTGCTTTTTCTTCACGTTTCCTACCGGGGACTGCCTCGCCCACGCTCCTGTCGCATAGGCGCGGCATGTATCTTGTCCAAACCACCCGCCAAGGTAACTTGGTAGCACTTCAACAGACGGGGCTGTCCCAAAGACAGCGAATCTGGTATCTGGGGACACGGACCTTAAAGTGGCCCTTATTTTTCAATAGTTTCCGAGTATCAGGTTACGTTTTCTGCGCCTACCTGCGGTGCTTGGTCCGTGTCAGTCCCCAGCGGTCAACTCTTCATACAAGCCAAACAAGTATTCCACGCGCTCGCGCTCGGTATTGAATTTAGCCCCGCGATAGCAGCGGTCTACGGCACGGTCGAGATTCTGGTGGGTCTTCAAGAGGGGGGCGGGCATGTAGAGCGGGCGCATAGCTCAACCAATGCTCCTAGTTCTTTGTTAACATAACCTCATTCTCATTTCCATTCTTGGCATCGTCTTCCCAACGGAGAAAAAGTCGAAACTTACTTTTCTGAGATCGGCGAAAATCAACATCGATTTTCACCGGCATTTGCGGCTCCAACTTCTCTAACTTGAGAGTACCGAATTCTCTCCTATTTTCATCATGCGGCCAATCGTGTACCTTCTGCCCTGTTGAGGTCAAGTTTTTCACGTGGCGCGTCGCGCCCTGGCGCACAAGCTGGCCCGTGCGTGCTACTATATTCTACGTGACAATGTTCCCTTTGACGAAGACAAGACATTTAAGGGCAAATAAGGTCCAATAGAATTTTGGATGAGACGGTGAGCCAGTATCGGGACTGGGCGCTATAGCCCTTGTGGCTGTTTGGACACCGCTTCATCCATCACATAGCCCCGTGCTTTGGCGCGGTTGTTATAGATACGCCTCGGTTGCGAGCCTGAATGGGGCTGGCGTGGAAAATGCAGTTCATCCATAGCCAGGAAGCTGTCAAGGGCCGTGCATGATGCACGTGTCCGAACGACTTGGACACAACCGGGTACCGAAGGTTTTCTGGGGTTCGAAAGAGCCAGGGCCGGGTGAACTCCGCAATGCGGAGCCGCCCTAGTGGCTTGATCCTGATGGGTGTCTGGCGCGTACTCGTACGACGCCACCCAATGAGAACAAGGGCGCGTATCGAACACCGAGCTAACGTGCGAGGACAGACGACAACGTAGTACGTTCAAAAAACGGCTTTGGAATGGAAACAGAGCAAGCCCGGCGATCGGCGGATACTGTCACAAAGACAACGATATCAGCAAATCTCCAGGCGCTGTAAATCCCGCTTCCTGAGCAACATTCCTGAGCAACATATTCGTGAATACGAAAAAAATAAACTCGGCTGCGAACGGGAGAGTTTTGCCCGCTTGACACGAAGGTGCTTAATGGGTGTCCCAAAAAGCATATGGATTTTGGCGAGACGATTCGTCCAATCTGACAGATCCGACCGATCACAATTCTAAATCCCCCTCTCCACTTGGGTGAGCTCAGACTTCCTGATCCCGGTGGAATTGGGTTTAACACTTTCTTGTGAAGCCCCACATCGGGTGCCACTGCCTCTCAGGGCTTACCCGTGTAAGTTCCAACAGAAAACTATCCAGATCCAGGGGCGGCGGTTCTACACGGGTAAACCCTGAAAGGGGCCGATGCTATCGGTTGAATCAAAAGACTTGGAATTCTTTTAGTCCACGAAGTGGACGACGGAACGTAGCCTGGGGTGAAGCGAGGCACGAGCGCAACCCCAGGTATTTGTGCCCTGAAGCTCCCAAACCCGCGTAGCGGGTGACGGAAAACGCCCCGCAGGTAGACTCTCGCCATATTGGGTGTTACCATACACCTATGGATTTAATACACGGCATGGGCTGTGCAATAACAGTTTATCGGAGGGCAAGCAATGTGGGAACGGATCGAATTCGTAGAACAAATGGGAAGCGCTGATCGTTGCGCTCGGCTCTTGGGGGTAGTCCTCGCAATCGGGTTGCTGTCGGGGTGTTACCGAGAGTACCGAGATAGCAATGTCCAAAGTTTTGGACCGGGTGAGGCGGCAGTCTTGGATGGGAAGCAATTGTACTTTACCTATTCCCGGCGGTCCTTCGATGCTGCGCTCACGAGCAATGAAACCAAGATTACACCCATTTGGGGTGAACCTCCCTATTATTACCGAGCCGTTAGCGAGCAAACGGAGTTTCTGGTGGATCCCGCAGATCATGAGTCCATAGACTTTTCGGTATCCGACCCGTTCATAATCCCGGAAAACACCATTGGTACGTCTATCAGCAGTGATGGAACAATTTCGTTTGGTCAACCGGGACTGGGTAATGGGAATCTTGCGGAGTTCTTCAGTACACCACAGGTTTCACTACTGCCAATCGACGCTACGGTTGACGGGGCCAGCGTCACGTATAAAGCATTTTCGGACATGCTTGTAGTTACCTTCGAAAATGTCAGCGGGAATAGCGTGCAGTGCATCATGTTATCCCGGTATGTGGAAGAGGAGCGCTTTCCCGGATTGGGTAGATTGGGATCTGGTGACATTATCATTACCTATCGAAATGTTAGTGATAGCACGAGGGCGGGCGTGATTGGGATATCGTGGGTCGGGCTGGGAGACGCGATTCCAGCGTATGTCGCGATATTTCTCGCTGACTTCGATGGCTTTTATGGGGGAGAGGCAACCATAGCGGAAAGCACCAATACAGAGTCCGGTGGCTACACGAGAATCGTACCCCTGCCGTAGCCCTTGCGAACACGGTGACCGAGGACGAATCCTCCGTCACCGCCATGAGTTGCTCTGCGAAAACCGGGCAGTTCCACCAGGCTAGTCGAAACACTCCGATCCAGTGGACGGGGTGGACCAGGTGGACTAAGTGGACTGCAACTGATTTACCTTCGTACCGCGTCCACTGTAAATTCCTCCACGGTTCCAACTATACTACCCATCTTTACGATGCCGTAATTTCCGGTTCGCCCGTCGGCGACCTTAATCCTCCTGGAGAAACCCATGCCCATCACTTCCTTTACGCCACCCGTACGCACCCTTATGGGACCCGGACCCTCTGATATGCACCCCCGCGTGCTTGCGGCCCTGTCCAAGCCTATTGTCGGCCATCTTGACCCCGCCTTCATCGGCATGATGGACGAAATGAAGGCGCTGCTCCAGTTTGCCTACCAGACAAAAAACATCATGACGATGCCTGTCTCCGCGCCCGGTTCTGCGGGTATGGAATGCTGCTTCGCCAACCTGGTGGAACCCGGAGACACGGTCATCGTCTGCAAGAACGGGGTCTTTGGCACCCGCATGCTGGAAAACGTGGAACGCTGTGGCGGCAAGGCCGTCGTCGTCGAAGACGAATGGGGCAGCCCGGCCAGCCCCAACAAGGTGGAAGACGCCCTCAAGGCCAATCCCGACGCGAAAATCGTTGCCTTCGTCCACGCAGAAACCGCCACCGGTGCCCGCTCCGATGCCAAAAACCTCACCCAACTCGCCCACGCTCACGATGCCCTCGTCATCGTGGATGCGGTAACCTCCCTAGGCGGCATTGAAGTCGATGTGGATGGCTGGGAAATTGACGCCATCTATTCGGGCAGCCAGAAGTGCCTTTCCTGCACCCCCGGCCTTTCCCCCGTAAGCTTTGGCCCACGCGCCCAAGAAAAAATCACCAGCCGTAAGACCAAGGTCCAGAGTTGGTTCCTCGATCAGACCTTGGTCATGGGCTACTGGGGTACGGGCGGCGGGAAGCGGACCTACCATCACACGGCCCCCATCAACGCCCTCTACGCTCTCCACGAGTCGCTGGTGCTGTTGGAGGAAGAGGGCCTGGAGAACGCCTGGAAGCGGCACGCCCTCAACCATCAGGCGCTCAAGGCCGGCCTCGAAGCCATGGGCCTCGAATTGCCCGTGGACCCGGCCCACCGCCTTCCCCAGTTGAACGTGGTGAAAATTCCCGAGGGCATTGACGATGGCGCGGTACGTACCGCCCTCTTGAACGAGTACAGCTTGGAAATCGGCGCGGGTCTTGGTGCGGGCGCGGGCAAGGTCTGGCGTATCGGCCTCATGGGCCACGCCAGCTCCAAGAAGAACGTGCTGCTCTGCCTCACTGCTTTGGACAGTGTGTTGACCCGCCTGGGCGCTCCCATCAAGAGCAGTGTGGGTGCGCAGGCTGCGTTGGCGGTGTATCGCTGAGCGCGAAGGAAAGCAATAAGCTCAAGGGACACAAGAGACGAAAGAGACCCAAGGGACAACGGAAATACCCCGTAGTTTGCGGTGACACCCGCCAGGCAGACAACCTGCCCCTGAAGTCCCTTGTGTCCCTTCTTTTTTCTAAAATACACCAAAAGTCAGGAGGGCGGGTTTTCTTGCCCGCCACGGCGCGTCGAAGACCCGCCGCAAAGCACGCGTGGACCATGAAAGGGCACGAGCAGCCTTTGTTGCGGACTGGAAAGTCGCACTCCTACTCGACGCGAACACGACTATAAACAATAACGACCGCCGCCGGGCTATCTGTACGTGTCACAGCAAGGCCCTGTTCCGAGAAGGGCAGGTCCTTGTTTTCGTAACGATCACGACATATTTCTTGTTGGCGGAGCCACCGTCTAATTGTTCCCCTCCTTGGAGGAGGTAGGTTTGGGTCCCGTGAACACGTGCTTGTTCCATTCGTGAAAATTCGTGTCTATTCGTGGTTCAAGCGCTGTTTGTTTTGATTTCCTCCATGCAGCGAAGATCCGCATTATGCTCTCCAGCCCCATCATAGCTCTTCCAGGTTCACAGCATAAACCCCACCCCCCCGAAGACAGGCCCAATGCTGCCCTATAGATAAGGAAAGCCAAAACCAACGGTCAAAATCAACTTGAACGGCCCCGCGATAACGGGTACTATCTCTGATCAGTGTAATTGGGTCAATCGTCGGTCCAAGAGAGCTAAGTTTACGGACCATTTATCAACACGTTTCATCGGGCTGGTGAAACAAGAGAAAGGTAGACAATGAGTCAAGAACAACCTGCCGGTATTCAAGACCACCAAAAGCGTTTGTTTTGGGGTTGCTTTGTGGCCTTGATCGCGACCGCCTTCGGCTTCGTCATCCGCGGCATGCTCCTGAACGAGTGGGGCGTCGAATTCAATCTCAGTGGCGCGGAAAAAGGACAGATTGCCGGCGTGGGCTTCTGGCCCTTCGCGGTCAGCATCGTGCTGTTCAGCTTAATTATCGACAAAATAGGCTATGGCACAGCCATGATTTTCGCCTTCGTCTGCCACGCGCTCTCCGCCACGATGACCATCTTCGCAACCGGTTATGACATGCTCTGGTACGCCACGCTCATTTTTGCGCTGGGCTGCGGCACGGTGGAAGCCGTCATTAACCCCGTCGTTGCCACCCTGTTCAAAAAGGACAAAACCAAGTGGCTGAATATTCTCCATGCGGGCTGGCCTGGCGGCATGGTCATTGGCGGCATATGTGCCGTTGCGCTGGGCGCTTTTGGCATCGGAGCCTGGCAGGTAAAGGTCGGACTCATATTCATTCCCACCATCGCCTATGGCATCATGCTCTTCGGGCAGAAGTTTCCCGTCCAGGAGCGCGTGGAGTCGGGTGTCTCTTACTTGGCCATGCTGAAGGAAGTCGGCATCCTGGGCGCGCTCATCATCGTCAGCTTGATGACGGTCGAGGTCTGTCGCTTTTTCGGAATCGAAAGCATGATTGCTCGGGCTGCCATTATTATCGTGCTTGTCGGTAGCTACGGCTTCTATGTTAAGTCCTTGGGCAAACCGCTGTTCATCTTCTTGTTGTTCATCATGATGCCGCTGGCCACAACCGAGTTGGGCACCGATGTCTGGATTACCTCCCTGATGGAAAAGCCAATGGAAGCGTTCGGACTCCCCCCCGTTTCCGTGTTGCTCTACACATCGGTCATCATGATGGTACTGCGCTTTTCCGCAGGTTCCATCGTGCATAGGATTTCGCCGATCGGTCTGCTGATGGGCAGTGCGGTCATTGCCATCCTGGGCCTGATCTTTCTCTCCAAAGCCGCAGGCTTCGGCATCCTGGCCGCAGCAACGCTCTATGCTTTTGGCAAGACCTTCTTCTGGCCCACCATGCTGGGCGTGGTCGCGGAACAGTTTCCCAAGGGCGGTGCCATGACCTTAAACACCATCGCCGGTGTGGGAATGCTCGCGGTAGGCATCGTCGGAGCCCCCTTCCTCGGCTACTTCCAGGACACTTCTATCGCAAGCAGTCTGGAAAAACAGAATCCTGCGCTGTACAAAGAGTATTCTGCGGAGAAGAAATGGGTCTTGGGCACGGTGACCGCGTTAGATCATGACAAGCTGGAGAGCGCGTCAGACGAGGACAAGGCGTTGGTCGGCGAGATCGAAGAATCGGCGCGCAAGGGTGCCCTTATGGCGGTTGCCATCTTCCCCGGCATCATGCTCGTCTGTTACATCATCCTCTTCTTCTACTTTAAGTCAAAGGGCGGCTATCGAGCTGTCCACCTCGATGAGGATGCCGAGGCCGCTGCCTGACCTTTCAGGCTATTAGACTAGTTCATGGCCCTGTGTTTACGTGGTGTAGACACAGGGTTTTTCTTTGCGGAATCATCGGCAGCCCCGCAATAAAACCTATGGAGTGGCGCCCATAGCGGTGTTTTATGGAGGAGAGGAGCCTGCATCGGATTGAGGTTATTGTCTTTTTAGAAGTCCGAGTCTCGTTCGTAAAAAGAAGCTATTTCAAACTTCAAACTTCACCATTCTCACTTCTGCTCCTCCAGGGCGGCTTGTTCCTGCAACGCCTTGAGGGCTTCCTCCTGCTCGGCGATCATCTGCTGGGCCTCCACTTCATCAAAGCTCAGGGAGGCAATCCACGCGGCAATAAGCTCCGCACCCTCGGTGTGGGCGGTCATGCGGCCCACGGGTGGCATCATGACCGAAGGGTCTGTGGAAAGCAGGCGGCGAATCAGAAAGGAGGTGTCCGGGCTACCCGGTTCTATGCTGAAACGCAGCCCTTCCGAGCCACGGCCCGCCGCTACGGGCGGCTTGTAGGCCCCCCAGCGGACGGGATTCTCCTGGGTAATGCTGAGGTCCAGGCCGGAGACGCTCCCCGCGCCTTTCGGATTGTGGCAGTGGGCGCAATTCACATCGAGCCACATGCGCGCGCGTTCGGTGACGGAACCCGTTGCCGGGTCGCTCCATTCGGGGCCTTTCTCGACGGCGCTCAAGTCTTCAGGCACGCCGTCGAGCAAGCCTTGTTTTATCCAGTGCGCCAATTGATTTTCGGTGCCTGCCCCATAATCCACATCCCGGTTCAGGTTTCGGGCCGTGAGGCCAAGGGCGAAGACCACCTCCTCGTTCTCGTGGCAACGCTTGCAGTCATTCTTGTTGGGGATGAGATAATCGAAATCTCGGGCTTCATTCGCTGCTGACACGTAACTCACCGGGACCAGACCACCCGCCACGGCTTTCCTGGCGCTCGTACCGGTTGCGTCCCACTTGTAGGAAGAGAGGTTCCACCCCTTGCCCGGCTGGTTAAGGAGAACGCGGGTCTCCACCAGCCGCATTTTCGCAGGATCCTCTTTCTGCGAATAACTGAAGGTCTGAATCAGGGCGGTCCCCGGCGGAAACGTAAAGCGTCCTATGGGATGAAAGGTTGCGCGTTTGCCAGGGGGCAACCAGATAAACCGCATGACTGCGGCATTGTCCGAAAAATGCCCTGTGTTCAGGTAATAGGGAATCAGACCCGTATTCGGAACTTGGTTGGCGGGATCCTTAAACAGGTTGTATTCCGCAAGGTACTTTGGAAGGCGGGCCGTGGCATCAATACGTATCCCGCCTTTCGCATCGACTACGGGCGGTGGCATTTCGTCATCCGATTCAACCTCGAATTCCTCGAAAGGATCGTCCTCCTCCACCTCCACTGCTTCTTCCGCCGTGTCGGGCACAGGCGTTGAGGGCACAGTCTCCGCCGCTGCGGGTTCTGTCGGGAGAGGCGGCGCGTCGGCATTTTCTGAACACGCACTCACGAAGCAAAGCAAGGCGCAAAGAGGCACAATGTGTTGTAAAAATACAGATATCTTCACAATATTATTCCTACATTGGAGCTTATAGCGATTTTGGGAGAGGGTGGACAACGCTCACAATAGAACCGTTTTCAACGAGAGCTTAGGGGAGCCATTGGTTGAATCCGCTATTTTTAACCACAAAGGACTCAAAGAGCACAAAGAAGAACTGCTCTTTGAGTTTCTGCGTTCTTTGTGGCTAATGTTTGTCCCTGTTTGCGTATTCTTTATTTCTTCGTGTTCTTCGTATCTTGAGAGTACCGAATTCTCTCCTATTTTCGGTTCATCATGCGGCCAATCGTCTACCTTCTGCCCTGTTGAGGTCAAGTTTTTCACGAATGAATTTCGTGAGGATTGATGCTTTTTGGTTATCCGCGAGAAAATCGGGGAGGCTATTTCGCAGGGCGTTTGCCACGACGCGCTCGGAGGGACATATTCCGGGTCGAACGGTTCTCAGCCATGAGCCATAGTGACGCCATACGAGGTTTGGCTCGGTCGTGGCGATGGCGAGCATGATGCCTTGGGCGATAAGTCCAAGCTGCATGAAGCGGTGGTATGCCCCCATCTTTCTTTTGACAGCGTCTCTATAGGCTTTGTCCTTTCGATGCAAGTACTGGTTTCCGTTGTTGCGCTTGAGAGGTGTCATGCCCGCCATCCAGAAGTGATAGAGGAATGCGCCGACAACGTGAATGGATTGCTTGAAGGCCACTTCGATTTTGAACCGGTAGCCATAGAGTTGGATGATATCGGCGGCCTTCAGTTGGAGGTCGGTGCTCATGAGCAGAAACTTGCCTCGCGTAGGGTGATGCACGGCGACGAAGCGAACCACTCTTCCCACGGGTCGCCAGAGCAGGTCGAGGGTCCGTATCTGTAGCTGCACGCCGCGCTCGCCATAGACGGGGCTGTCG
>JAJRPE010000015.1 GCA_024280935.1 Candidatus Hydrogenedentota bacterium | reverse complement strand
GGGGCCGTGCCCTTGGCCGTGCCACGAGTGACGACTTCTCCTTCTTCGAACCGTTAACGTTGGTGCTTCAGACCGATGACAACGACCCCGCAGACAGTGACCTCTACAATTCAGCGGCGCTGAAATATCCCCATGCGGCCAACGCCTACTTCATGTTCCCCAGCCTCTTCGAACACGGCAACCAATCCCTCGACATCCGCCTCGCCGTCAGTCGCGACGGCATCACCTGGACCTGGCCCGAACAGGACAAGGCCTTTATCCCCATGGGCAAGCCGGGCGAATTCGACGGCGGCTCCTTATACATGGGCCAGGGCCTGCTCCGCGTCGGGGATGCCCTCTACCAGTACTACGGCGGCTCCCCCCTCAAGCACAACGAAGGTAAATTGGAGAACCTCGTAAAACCCGGCAACAGCCGGACCATGAGCCGTGTCGTCACCCGCCTGGACGGCTACGTGTCGGTGGAGGCAGAAAAAGAAGGCGGCTCCTTTATCACTCCGCCCTTGTTGTTTCAGGGCAATATTCTCAAGCTCAATGTCGATGCCCGTGACGGCGGCTACCTTCGCGTCGGCCTCCTCGACGAAAAGGGGGAAGCCATCCCCGGCAAATCCACCGCAGACTGCGAACCCATCACGGGCGACCACATGGATGTCTTGGTACGCTGGAAAGAGGGCGGCGATGTAACCAAACGCGCCGCCAAACCCACACGAATGCGTATCGAGCTCAACAACGCCAGCCTCTACGCCTTTCGTTTCACGTCGGGCTTCGCCGGTAAAGAACGGGACCACTGATAGGAGTGCGGACTGCCAACCAAGAGCGATGGAGCAGAACCTACGAGGAACGAACGGTCCATTTTTGAACAAGACACGCAACCTGTCAAGGTGCTGACTAATTCGTGGCGTTGGAAACTTTTCCCAAGAAGTAGGGTATTACAGTGGTAAGCATTTACGGTACAGGAGGCTGGGAATCCCTACCGACTGAGTAGCCGTGCATACTCACTGAAAAGGAAAGGCTCATGTCCGTATTTTTTCTTCATCTCATGCCTGCGGTACTGCTTGCATACCTGCCTCTGGAAACTCCCGTCCCACAAGATAACGAGTACGCCGAAAAACTTCAGGCCATCGGCACCGAGTACGCACAGCTGGGAGCATCACCCAATATCACCACCCTACTAAGACTCGATCAGAAACTGCGCGATCTCGTCCCCGCCCTATCTGAAATCGAGATGAGCAGAGGGATATTCTTCTATCGTGACGAATATCGAACAATGGGACTCATCCCGAATCACTGGTCGGGCACGCTGGAGTACGATGGCACGCTCCTCAAAATAGCCCACAAGCTCAACCCAAACTCCCCCCAGCGCAATCGCACGCTATTCTCCACCGTTGCACGCAGTGATAGCCCCGATAAGTATAACGGTATGCCGAATATCAATGCCGCCTACCAATACATTTCGGAATTCCCTGAGGGACCGTTCGCTGCCGACACTTTTGAAACACTCGCGACTTTCTACGACGACTTCTACAAAGTTCTTCGAAGATTCGTCGTGGAGGACCCCAAGGACGATGACTTCTTCTTCCTGTGTTTCAAACCGTACCTGACCGAGCAATCTTACGGCGATCAGCTTATTCAGGTTCGGGCCCTTGGACTCCACTTCTACGAATGCGCTTTGAAATACGCTGAGAACAATGAACGTACCGTATCCAGAGTAAAAGAAAAGCGAGACAGGTTTCGAAAAATGTTCGACGCTACCGATGTGTATAAGTTCTCGTGGTGGTACTGGTGCAGCGACTGCTGAAGCTAAAATACCACTCTTGTCCTGAGGCGCACCAAGCCGAGCGAATTGCGGACGCGAAAAAAGTTTTGCGCGGCATGTCCCCTTCCGTTGTTGTTTTCAAACGGTCAATTAATTACTTGTTTATTTTTCGGATGTCCACACCGTGCCGAAACTGGTACTATCGTCTCCACAAGATGATAAGGAAATCCGATGAACGCACCCAGTCTTCCCCCCGAAGAAACCATGTACACCGCCCTCTTGGAGAAGAACAGCGCCTTCGAGGGCATATTTATTGTCGGTGTAAAGACCACGGGCATATTCTGTCGCCCCACCTGCACCGCCCGAAAACCCAAGCGCGAAAATGTGGAATTCTTTGCAAACACACAAGATGCCCTGGCTGTTGGGTACCGTCCCTGCAAGGTCTGCCGCCCCATGGAACGGTGCGGCGACGAACCGCCTTGGCTAAAGAATTTACTCCGTGAAATAAGTCGCGATCCAAGCAGACGCTGGAAGGACGCCGACCTTCGTGAACGCAACATTGATCCAGCGCGCATACGTCGTTGGTTCAAACAGCACCACGGCATTACTTTCCAGGCCTACCTCCGCGCTCTGCGAATCAACCGGGCCTTTGGGCAGATTCGACACACGGGTAACGTCACCGACACTGCCTTTGGTGCTGGATTCGAGTCACTCAGCGGCTTCAACGACGCCTTTAAGAGCCTGGCCGGTTTTGCGCCCTCCCATAGTAAGCAGGGCGCCATCGTCACCATCAATCGCATTCTCACGCCCTTGGGCCCCATGCTGGCGGGTGCCACCGAAGAAGGTATCTGCCTCCTTGAATTCAGTGACCGCCGCATGTTGGAGACACAGATAAAGCGTCTGCGCAAATACCTTTCCGCCTCCTTCCTACCCGGTGAAAGCCCCCATTTCACACCGTTGCAGGAGCAATTGGATGCCTACTTTCGGGGCCACCTCCAAGAATTCGATCTCCCCCTCGTAACACCGGCGACCCCATTCCAAAAATCGGTGTGGGACGTGCTGCGGCAAATTCCCTACGGCCACACCCGGACCTACAAAGACCAGGCCATTGCCATCGGAAACGTCAAGGCGGTCCGGGCCGTCGCCAGCGCGAACGGTGACAACCGTATCTCCATCATCATCCCCTGCCACCGTGTCATCGGAAAAGATGGTAGCCTGGTCGGCTATGGCGGCGGCCTGTGGCGAAAGCAATACCTGCTGGATTTGGAGCAGAAACACCGATGAAAGCCCCAAGCTGAATACCACTCGGCGGGCGCGGCCAACGACTCTCGTGGTCACGTTGTGACCATCACAGGCGGGACGCCCGTGCCACCCCTCCAATCCTATCGGGCGTGCCGCGCGATCCTGAGGCACGAAGGTTCGTGCGCTTGGAACAATAGTACCATGATACTCCAAAATCACCTTGCGCGAGCGCCACAAACGGGGTTTTCTTAGCCCAAGTTGGCGCTTGCTTCACACCATCGCACGAACTCTCCACGACGAGTCTACAACCCGTCAGGACTCGTTGAAACTCGCCTTTTTGGGATCGCGCGGCACAATCGCGTATTCCTACGCACTGCGTGGGAACGTCTGCGAACGCCTCGCAGACATAACGGCGTTGGAGACTGCTTTCCCAAGTGGAGCTAGGGAGCGAATTTCGAACAGTTGCACCGGGCCTCGCGAATCCATACACTGTTTCACAGACCCGCCAATACCACGGAGGCACAAAAAGATGGGGTTGGAGTATCTCGAAATCACCATGGCGTGCGAAGAAGAATTCGATTTCACCTTCTCCGAGGAAGCGTTCGCGACAGGAGAGATGGATACCGTTGGCGGATTCTACCGCCACATTATGCATGCGCTCCAGAGCCGCCCCGTCCAGTCACCTCCCATAGCGCCCTGCCCCAACGTTCCGGTATTCTTCGCCCTGCGCACAGCACTTGTGGAAAAACTGAACGTGGAGAAATCACGAATCACCCCCCGTGCGGAATTGAGCGAACTGATTCCACTACGCAATCGGCGCTTGGCGTGGAGAATGCTGGAACACGCACTGCCCTTCAGGATTCCCGAGCTCCGAACGCCCGTATCCTCTGCTGTTCTGTTGTGGCTCTCGATTCTAGCGAGCCTCCCGATAACGTTCTACCTCAGTTGGCTCATGCTGCCCAATTCCGATTCGGTCGACGATCTGCTCACATTCGCGCCCTTCAGCCTACTGCTCGTCTGTGCCCCGCCAATCATACTAGCTATCTTCTTGGAGATGACGCTGCAACGCTGTCTGCCCGCCAAAACCGTCGGCTCGTTGGTCGAGGATATCGCGGCGCGCGAATTCGACCGGATCGGCCCCGACGGCGAGTCGTGCGGACCGGCCTCCGTCTGGGTCCGATACCAGAACATAGTCGCGGACCATCTGGGTCTCGATATCACCGACGTAACACCCGACACCACTTTCCGGGAACTCGGTGTCGATTGAAACATCAACTATCGGACCCTTGCCTGATTGAGGTGACCAGTGGCATACTCAAGTACAGATAGGAGGACGCGGCAATGACAGAAATCGTATTCCAGGTAGAGGAAGACAACGTCGATGGCGGGTGGGTAGCCCGAGCCTTGGGCGAAGGCATTACGACCCAAGCGGGCTCAATTAGCGAACTCAAGGCGATGATTCGGGACGCGTTGCACTGCCATTTTGACGAGGAATCCGCTATCCCGTCTACCATCCGGGAACTCGATACTAATTGATGATATCCACCCTTCCGGACGTGCCGCACGATCCCGAGGCACGAGGGTTCGTGCGCTTGGAGCAACAGCACCATGATACTCCAATAGCACCTTGCGCGAGCGGAGCAAGCTCAGTTTTCTTAGCCCCTGTTGAGGTTCGCTTCACACCGACGCACGAACCCGTCAGGACTCGTTGAAACTCGCCTTTCGGGGATCGTGCGGCACGTCTGAACTCCGCAGCCCCCTTTCACTCCCAAGCGTTCCGCTCCTGCAGAATTAGGTCAACGTGGCACCCTACCAACTATTGGCACTTACTTGACGAAAAGACACCGGGTATTGCCTTGTTACCCTCGTTCCCACACTCCGCTTGGGAATGCGTGTTCCTACGCTCTGCGTAGGGTATCGGCGGATATGCACGGAGTCTTCGATTGATAGGCAGAAACTTGGCGGACCGTTGCGATGCAGAGCATCGGGGACTGCATTACCAAGCAGAGCTTGGGAACGAGGGAAAGAGATCATCGCAGCAAACCCGCACCCGCAAGCTTACGTCCCTGCGCATGAGGGTGGCACCCTTGCCGTGACCCTCTTGGGCCAATACAAAATCCGCCGGGATCCAATTCTGAATCCCGGCGGCTTGCACACATTAAACCGTCCCGCTACGAAACCATCGCATGGGGATCGATGACGAATTTCGTCGCTGCGCCCTTGTCGAAATCCTTGTAGCCGGTGGGCGCGTCATCCAGCGATATCGTCTGGACGTTTACTGCCTTGGCGATATCGATTTTGTCATACAGAATGGCCTGCATAAGCTGACGGTGGTATTTCATCACCGGGCACTGGCCTGTGCAGAAGCAGTGGGACTTGGCCCAGCCGAGTCCAATGCGGATGCTCAGATTGCCGACTTTCGCGTTCTCATCGACACCGCCGGGATCGCCGGTGACGTAGAGTCCGGGAATACCGATGGCACCACCCGCACGGGTCACTTCCATCACAGCGTTCAGCACGGTGGCAGGCTGTTCCTTCACGTGACCATCACCATGACCGCGGGCTTCAAAGCCCACACAGTCCACAGCGGCGTCCACTTCAGGAACACCTATAATCTGATCGATCTGGTCTGCCAGCGGGGTGTTCAGCTTCAAATCGACGGTCTCGCAGCCAAAGCTCCGGGCCTGGGCCAGCCGTTCGTCAATCATATCGCCGACGATGACGCACGCCGCGCCCAGCAGATGGCAGGAAGCCGCACACGCCAGACCCACCGGACCCGCACCCGCCACATAGACGATGGAGCCTGGTCCGACCCCCGCCGTCACTGCGCCGTGGTAACCGGTCGGGAAGATATCGGACAGCAGGGTCAGATCCTTGATTTTCGCCATGGCCTGATCTTTGTTCTCGAATTTAAGCAGGTTAAAATCGGCGTAGGGAATCATGACGTATTCCGCCTGGCCGCCGACCCAGCCGCCCATATCCACATAGCCATAGGCTGCGCCGGGACGGGCCGGGTTCACTTCAAGACAGATGCCGGTCTGGCCCGCCTTGCAGTTGCGGCAACGGCCACAGGCAATGTTGAAAGGCACGGACACGATGTCCCCCACATTAAGGAATTCCACATCGCTGCCCCGCTCGATAACCTCGCCCGTAATCTCGTGGCCGAGCACCAAGCCTTCTGGTGCCGTCGTGCGGCCCCGGACCATATGCTGGTCGCTGCCGCAAATATTGGTACACACAATCTTCAGGATGACACCGTGATTGCACTTCCGGCTGCCTAGGGCCAACTTGGGGAAGTCGATGCTCTGGACCTCCACCACGCCGGGTTTGATATACGCCACACCTCTGTTCGTCGCCATAACACACTTCTCCTGTTGCTTGATGAGTTCGACACAAAGGCTGCTCTCGATACGCTGACACCGGCACTGCTGGGGGCCTTTGCCTGACCTGATCCGGCGAACACAACCTCAGCTTCCCATTATAGGAGCCGGATGGGATTCCGTCAAACAATTGAAACATCGCTTTGGACGGGATGAGATGCCCAGTCGCGCACCCGCACACCGGCGCTCACCAAGGAAACGTCTCCCACCGCCGCCCGGCATTCTGGTGAGTGACCACAAGGATGCGATTTAGAAGGATAGACCCAGCCCCGACAAATGATGAATCAAGTACGTTTACACCGCACACCCAAAACATCACGCACATAAGAACAGGTCGTACCACGTGATCCTGTCTCCGCAGGTTCGTGTGCGGGGAGCAGGAGTTACCCGAATGCTATCACTACCACTTTGTGCGAGCGGTATCGCCAAGTCCCCTACGCAGCGCGTAGGAACACGCATTCCCAAGCGGAGCGTGGGAACGAGGGCGTACTATGATCTTCTGTCACGTGCGCACCAGACGCTCACATCGAGCGTTTCCAGATATAACTCCGCAGCTTCCCGAATATTCGCCAGCGCTTCCTCGAAGGTGTCCCTTGGGTATGGCAACCGGAAAGCTTGGGACAGTTGGCAAAAAAAGTCATCTTCATCCCGCTCAACGACGACGCTTACTTTACTACGCATCCTATAAACGAGAGAATCCCGACAGAGCTGGGTTGCGCGATGGAGGATTTCTGTACTATGAGTTGCCGGGTATCGAACGCCAGATGGCGAATGGCGCGGCGTGAAGGGACTGCTCAAGGTGGCCTCCGGCGACGTGGTCTTTACCACCATACAGAAATTCCAGACCGATGAGGGGAATGTCTATGAGACCCTCTCCGAGCGGGAGAACTTTATCGTCATCGCTGATGAAGCGCACCGTACCCAATATGGATTCAAGGCCAAGACCATCGACGACAAGGACGAAGATGGCAACGTAATCGGCAAGAAGATTCTCTACGGCTTTGCCAAATACATGCGGGATGCCCTGCCCAATGCCACTATCGACTGGAGCATCAAAGAGAGCGTGAGGGCCAAGCTACAGGTCATTGTGAAAAGAATCCTGCGACAAATTGGCTACCCGCCCGATATGCAGAAACTCGCCACAGAAACCGTGCTGAAACAGGCCGAATTGATAGCGGTAGCGCTTACGGGATGAGCGGCGACCGATGTTTTTTGCCGCCCATCGCATTGCGCCACCGGCCTCATTCGCGGTAGTATAGGCACTCCAGTCGTCCTGTTTCTTGGCCCGGATGACCGCAGACAGCCCGTCTGCCTGTGCTTGGTGGCCCTCTTCAACGCGGCCACACTATGAACCTCAACCTACTCACAAGGTGCTTGCAGCATGTCTGGCGCTTCAATGACACACTCTTCTCCCACGCCCAGGTGGCTGTGGTATACGGCCCTCATACTGTGCGTTGCCACGCTATGCCTCATTTTTCTGGGCGGCCAGGTAAAAAGCCATGAAGCCGGGCTATCCGTGCCGGATTGGCCCCTTACCTATGGCGAGAATCCTATTACCTTCGGTATTTCCAAATGGACCGGCGGCATCTTTCACGAGCATTTTCACCGGCTATTTGCGGGTGGGGTGGCCCTGCTGACCGTTTTACTGGCGGTGCTTCTCTATATGAAGGAGCAGCGGGTGTGGATGGTCGTGCTGGGTGCGGGTGCGCTGTTGACCGTTCTGGCGCAGGCTTTTCTGGGCGGACTCACCGTCTGGTATCACTTGCCCGTGTTGGTTTCCAGCGCCCATGCGGTGCTGGCGCAGACCTTCTTCCTGATCACCATTGTCATTTGCTACGGCCTTTCCAAAGAACGAGCGCGACGGGTAGAGCGGGTACAGAACGGTGCCCCCGAGACCCTGACACCCCTGAAAGTGGGCGCGATGGTCTTAATCGTCGCGGTCTACGGTCAGCTTTTTATTGGAGCGCTGATGCGTCACACGGAGTCTGGTCTCGCCATCCCCGATTTCCCCACTACGGCGGGAAACATCCTACCGGTAGTAAATGAGGACGCGCTGGCGTGGATCAACGATTGGCGTTTTGAAAATACGGACAGCCTCGGCGCCGAACTGCCCGATGTAACCATGGGGCAGGTGCTCATCCATCTGGCCCATCGTGGCGGCGGTGTTGTGGTGTCCCTCTTGATCGTTGGATTGGCGTGGCTGGCCTATCGGCGACGTCAGAGTCACCCGGAATTGTGGCGGACCGCCCATTGGCTGTGCATGCTTGTCGCAGTCCAGGTGACCTTGGGTGCCTTCACCATCTGGACCACAAAGCACCCCTATGTCACCAGTGTTCATGTTGCTGTCGGTGCAGGTGTTCTTGGATTGAGCACCTTGCTGGCCCTGCGTGCGTGGCCCCTCTCCCCACAGGAAGCCGAGTCGCCCATCGCGAATCAGGGGGTCCCTGACCCCGCAGTTTCTTGAGGGCGGGACTTCGCCCATGAGCAAATCCAAAGCGGCCTCCTATATCGAACTCACCAAACCCGGTATTACCCGATTGGTTCTGGTAACCACCGTTATCGGTTTCGCCCTCGGCGGGGATGGCGTGACTCGCTGGGGCCTTCTCGCGCTTACCCTGCTCGGAACGGCCCTAGGTTCCGCAGGGGCCTTCGTCTTGAACCACTATCTGGAGCGGGACGCGGATGGCCTGATGGAGCGGACCAAAAACCGCCCTATACCGGCGGGCATAGTGAGTCCGACGAGCGCATTGATTCTGGGCCCCCTCCTCGTACTGGCAGGAACCGCAGTTCTCTATTTCGGTGTGAACACATTGGCTGCCGGATTGGTTTTTCTTACCGCCTTACTGTACGTATTTATTTATACGCCTTTGAAGCGGTATTCGTGGGTTAATACCCCCGTGGGTGCCATACCCGGTGCTGTACCCCCGATGATTGGCTGGGCGGCCGCTACCGGGCGACTCGATGCGGGGGCCTGGATTCTTTTCGCGATTCTCTTTCTCTGGCAACACCCCCACTTTTACGCCCTCGCGTGGATGTATAGGGAGGACTACGAAAAGGGTGGCTTCAAGA
Source organism: Candidatus Hydrogenedentota bacterium (assembly GCA_024280935.1). Lineage (GTDB taxonomy): Bacteria > Hydrogenedentota > Hydrogenedentia > Hydrogenedentales > JAEUWI01 > JAEUWI01. Next base: position 7,532 of record JAJRPE010000015.1, on the reverse strand, counting down.
TGCTGCCCGTCGTGGATCCCGATGGGAAGAGTACCTTTCGTCACAGCCTGGTGGCGGCGATACTCTTGGTACCCATCAGCCTGGGGCCGACCTTTGTCCAGACCTCAGGGTGGGTTTATTTCTTCGGCGCATTGGTGCTGGGTCTGGTGTTTGTATGGTTTTGTATCCGTTGGCGCATAAAAAGGACCGCCAAGGCCGCCAAGGCGGTCTTCTTGTATTCGCTCTTTTATTGGGTGTTTTTATTTGTTTTTATTGTTGTTGATGCGTATTTATTCTAGAATTTGGGTTGTGTGATGGAGCCAACGTGGCCGGGCCACGACCAAAGGCCGTCATCCCCGCGAACGGGCCTGTCGATTTAGTGTATAAGGAGCGAACAAATCCTACGTTTCTGTACTGTTAGGCCATGGTGTCATTCCCGCGAACGCGGGAATCCAGTGAGTTTCGTCGGTTTGTGCGTTCGCGTTTCTGGATCCCCGCGTTCGCGAGGATGACGAATACGGGCGTTCCTTCCAAACGGTGGGAGCGAATGCGTAAATCGACAGGCCCGCACGTGGGAATGGCGTAACGCGTTCTTGTTTTTTAGCGGCCTTCTTGCAGAGTAAGGCACTACGCTTCGTCCGGGACGTTGCCCGGAAGAAGTGGTGCTTGCGGTGCAGCAGGCGAATCCGTGTGCAATCGTTATAGTCATGTCGCATAAGCGACCGCCCCGAAGGGGCCTAACAGGTTAGCCCAGGGCAACGCCCTGGGTCAGAATATAGACATAATTAGCAGCCCTGAAAGGGCGACACCGTGGTCGTGATGTGCTTCTATTGCGCCCTTTCAGGGCTTTGATTTTTAGTTCTTTTTTTCCAGGGCGTTGCCTTGGGCTAACCTGTTGAGGCCTTTCAGGCCGAAAACGATATTGCAAACTCATAATTTATTGTCGATAACAGGCCTAAAAGGGCCTAACCCACCCCCAGCCCCTCCGAGGCGGGGAGTTTTTTGAGTCCACTTGGAGTATGCACCATGAGTTTTAAGGCTCTCTTTATTACCGGTATTGTTCTTTTCGTGCTTCTGAGCGCGAGTATTTTGGGGCTGCTCCTCTTGAGCGGAGCGGCAAAGAAACCCGCCGCAACCGATGCCCTTCCCGTGCTGTACCCCCTGCCAGCCTTCTCGCTTACAAGCGATAAGAATGCCCCACTTCGCAAGGTAGACATGCTTGGAAAGGTGTGGATCGCAGACTTTATCTTCACCTCCTGCGGGGGACCTTGCCCCGAGATGACCCGAAGCATGGCACGCGTCGCGGAGCGTTTGGCACTCTATCCTGAGGTCCGATTTGTATCGGTATCGGTGGATCCCGATACGGATACCCCCGACGTGCTTTCCGCCTATGGCGCGAAGTTTGGTGCCGATCCCGAACGCTGGGATTTTCTAACGGGCGCGCTGGAGGATATTCAGACGCTGGCGGTCGAGGGATTCAAGATTGGTTCTGTGGAGGATCCCGTAATTCACAGCACCAAGTTCTGCCTGGTGGACAAGGCGGGCCAGATTCGCGGCTATTTCACCGGCACAGACGAAGTAGAAATCGACGCATTGGTGGCGGCAGTTCACCAGTTGATAAAGGAATAAGGCATCATGACGATAGAGAATCTGCCCGCGATTAACGCGACCCTCAATGGCATAGCCGGTGTGCTTTTGTTTTGCGGGTGGTGGGCCATCAAGAAGAAAAAGAACCCCCAACTGCATCGGGCATTCATGGGCGCGGCGCTCGTCTCTTCGGCCCTGTTTCTCACCTGCTATCTCTACTACCACTACAACGCGGGGGCCATGACCAAGTTTACGCCGGAGGGGCTTATCCGCTACGTGTATTTTACCATTCTGGCGACCCACGTGCCTCTTGCTGCGCTGATGGTGCCCTTTATTCTGGCTGCTGTCTGGTTCGCGGCGCGAAAGCAATTCGACCGCCACGTGAAGATCGTGCGCTGGTTATGGCCCGTCTGGATGTACGTGAGCGTGACCGGCGTAATCATCTACATCATGTTGTACCACCTGCAATAGAGGAGGTTGGGCATCCTTGCCCGACACAGCAGGAGCTTGGAACACGAGGCCCGCTGCCGCCATGTGCTTTCATCTGGGACTCAAACGTAAACACGGGCAAGGGCTATCGCTCCTTGTCCGTGGCACCCCAAGGTTTCCTTCTTCGGCCTGAAGGTTGCCCCATGCTGGGAACTGGGAAAGTGCCAAACGAATGCTGCCGGGAGCAGGTAGGCTGCCGTTGAATTTACGCTATCTTTCGATCACGCGGAGCATTTCTTCAATGCGTGTAAATCGTTCCCGAGGTTTTCCGACAGCCGCGCCCCGGGCCAGTTCGGCCTCGTCGATCTTGTGCCAGTCCGCCAGCGAAACGTAACGCAGGCGCTTTTTCTTCAGGAACTGTACGATGGCGCGGTTTTCCCGAACGGGGCACTGCATCAGGCCATCCACATCTTCCAGAAGGCGCTCCACGGTTTCCAAGCTGTCCGGCTTGTTGGTGCCGATCACCCCGGAGGGTCCCCGTTTGCTCCAGCCCACCGCGTAGAAGCCGGGCATTATGGCTCCATTTATTAAGATGCGCCCCCTGTCATTCGGGATAGTGCCTTTCTGATCGTCGAAGGGCACGTCGAGTATGGGGATGCCCCGATAGCCGATACTTCGGAACACGAGACCGCAAGACAATTCAATTTTTTCTCCCGAACGCACCGCCCGCTGCTGAAACGCCTCCGTGCCGATCAGGTGGTTTTTTTCAAGGACGATGGACTCGACATGGCCGTTGCCCTTGATGTCCACTGGGCTTCGCAGGAAATGAAATCGCATTTTTCGCGGCGAATTTCGATCCGGCGCGTTCGCGTACTCCGTGAGCAGTTCGACGTTTCGCTTTCGGTTGCGGTCAGAAAGCTCTTCTTTGCACAGCCGTCCCAGATCGATATCCTTTGGATTGACGATGGGCTGGCATGCCGCGAGCTCGCCCATTTCTTTCAATTCCTGGGGCGTACACGCCGCTTGTGCGGCACCCCGCCGCCCGATAATATGAATCTCTCGAATTCTGCTCTCGGACAGGGCCTCGAAGGCGTGTTGTGCGATATCGGTTGGCCGCAGCTCGTCCACGGTTTTGGCGAGAATACGGGCCACATCCATGGCCACATTGCCCAGGCCAATGACGACGGCGACTTCCTGGCTGAGATCGAAGGTGTGGTCCCTATAGTCGGGGTGGCCGTTATACCAGCCCACGAAGGAGGTGGCGGTGCAACTTCCCAACAAATCTTCACCGCGAATATTGAGGCGCCGGTCGGTCTCGGCACCGTTCGCGAAAATGATGGCATCGTAGAAGCCCTGGAGTTCGGGTACGGTCACGTCGCTTCCGATGGTGACATTGCCGAAAAAGCGAAACCGATCTTTTGCGGCAATCTTCTCGTAGACCCTGGTGACGTTTCGGATCTTGGGGTGATCGGGGGCAACGCCGCCACGGACCAGGCCGAAGGGGGTTGGCAAGCGGTCGAACATGTCAACCATACAAACGGGAGTCTCTGATTTCAGCAAGGGATCGGCGGCGTAGAATCCGCTCGGGCCGCTGCCGACGATGGCGATGCGGACTGGGTTATTTGAAAGGCCCAATTGCTCCATGAATAGTTTCTCCCGATTCACTGCATTTTCTTGCCACGTGTGCCAAGGTGTACCGTGTGCCCGACGGTGCCTTGTCAACCATTTCCTTCCGGGATCCCGGCCACGCGAAGGGGGCGCACCCTGGAAGGCGACATTATCTTATCAAAAAATTGTTCGCAAACCCATTTGGCCTGCTGCGGCATCAAGCGGAACGGCTTCACCCTCAGTTCATGTGGCGATGGTCTTCATCAACCCGAACGTGGAGATTCCGGGCGATAGAGTGTGACCGGCGATCCAGGATGGATCTGGAGGCTCTTTGCCGCGTTGCTCATCGAGACGGCGATTTCGAGGTGGCCCGTGTTGCCAAAGAGCGCGAGGGGGGTGCCTGGGGGCGCGTCGGCATAGGTGTGGCAGATAGGGCTGAGTGTTTGGGCAGCTACCTGGACCCGATAGTCTGCGTGCTTGCCGAGCATGTCCTCAGAAATATTGGTGATGCAATTGCCGAAGTGGTCCACATGGATGACCTCGCCGTGGAGCTGACTTTCGCCATCCATTTTCGCTTCCGGAATGGGGATTTGGTGCAGCTTCTTGATGGCGGGACCGAATGAAGCGAGCTTCTTGCCCAAAGCGACGTGGGCCGCTGCGGGGGCGAAAATGTCCCGACCGTGAAAGGTGTTGCTGCATTTGGGAAGCCGGTACTTGGGGTTCTTGATCTCGTGGGCCGCCTCCAGGGGGAGATTGTTCTCCAACATCGTGAGCAGGCCGTTGTCAGGGCATACGATGTACTGGCCGCCGCACTTCGCGACGATAGGCTTACGGTCCGTTCCGACACCGGGGTCGACCACCACAAGATGGACGGTGCCAGCGGGAAAACAGGGAATGGCCGAGGCGACGAAGAGCGCTCCCTCCAGAACGGCTTGGGGGGCAATGCGGTGGCTCAGATCAACCAGCGGCGATAACGGGGCGATGGCGGTGATCACGCCCTTCATGGCAGCGACCCAGGGATCTCGGAGGCCAAAGTCCGTTGTCAACGTGACGGCGGGCGGCGATTTGGTTTTCATAATGGATCAGGTCTCGGGAGTCGGTGCGATACGTACGCAGTTGCGTCCGGCGGCTTTGGCGGCGTAGAGGGCACGGTCAGCGGCGGCAATCAGCGCTTCCGGGGTGGCCCCGTGGGCGGGAAACTGGGCCAAGCCCTGGCTGATTGTCACTCGAATGGTCGTACCTTGATGTTCAAAGGCATGGTCGGCGATGGCGTTCCGCACCTGCTCGGCCACGACGCTGGCATCTTCCAGGGTGGTGTTTGGAAACAGAATAATGCTTTCATCACCCCCGTAGAGCCCCGCCAAGTCATCGCTGCGAAGGTTTTCACGGATAAGCTTGCCCATCGTGCCTACCACCATGCGACCCGCCAGATGGCCGTGGGAGTCGTTGACGCTCTTGAGACCATCCAAATCGGTCATGGCCAAGGTGAAGAGCGTATTGGGCATCGCTCGCCGCAAGGCCTGAATCAGACGTTCTCGAAAAGCTTCCATCGTGAGGAGGCCGGTTAGCTGGTCATAGTGAATCAGTCGATGCACCTCTTGCTGAAACTGGGAATCTATGGCATCCTGCAGGACAAACTTGAAGAGAACATCGCCCATTTTTACCTTATCGCCATTCTTGAGGCGCACGCCCGGTGTCCGGACATTGTTAACCTGGGTGCCATTGCTGCTTCCTAAATCGGTGACGCGGAAGTAGCGTTCACTCTCTTCTTCCACGAGATCGAGTTGGGCATGCTGTCGTGAGACCGACGGCGCATTGACGCAAACATCACAATCTACGCCACGACCCAGGATAGTCTTGGACGCTTCGACCTCGATCTCTTTGCCGATTTCCCAGCCAGCCAATACGATCAAGCTGGCCTTGGCTTGGCCAGACTCCGCCGCTGAGAGCGTTGCGGCATCAATGTTGATGGTGGCATCGGAGCCGCCCGAGGTGGGATCCTGTGTGTCGTGGTCGAAGGGGTTTTTATCCATTGGCGGGGAACTCATTCTTGCTGCGGGGGTAGGGTTAAAGAGACGCCACATCGCGATACACGATAACCAAGCGCTCACTCACCACTATGATAACAGGGCGTTGGCGCATAGGCAACTACGCCAAGTGGGGTGCCCGGGAAAGTGGGGGTGCAGTCGACTAATCCAAATATTCATGGACCGTCACGGGTTACCCGTGACACCTGCTTTCGGCGCGAAGCGAAGGGTGCGACGGGTCGAAACATATATTGGCGTTGTGTAACGAGATCCCGAAGGACGGCGCCGCTGGGCAGGAGGTCGGACATTCCTGTCCGACATAAAGGGCGTATCGCTCAATCGAACCCGCACGAAGTTATGGGTCAACCCCTCGTTCACGAACGGGGTGTCCCGGCGGACATTGGGGAGGATTCGTTTTGTTAGACCGACAGCCCCCCCACACCGCCCCACCGGGACATGCCCCCGCGTTATGGCGGGCCGCTCCCCACGAAGTTTTCGGCACGGGCCACGTGGCGCATGCCCCGACCACGATGTGCCGGTGCGGGGGTACGTCCCTGTGCTACGTGACTTCCGCGAGGGGAATTTCGTGTTCTTCGGCCCAAGCAACCCATGCCGCATTGGGGCGGGTGAGAAATAGCGCCGCCAGCGCCTCGTGGGTGGTTGATGATTCATCGAGGGCTTCAAGGAGGCGGGCATGAAAATGAGGTTCCAGAGCCGCGAGGGCGATGTGCCCGTCCTGGGTGGCGTAGATGTTGTAGGTGGGGAGGCTATTGCCCAGGATGCCGTCGGGTGTCGTGATGCCCTCGCGGATGGTGACGGCGAATTGTTCCGCAGCCTCGGAGAGGGCCACCCACGCTTGGGCGGCACCCTGCCCCCGCTCTCGTCCAAGGAGAAGGCCCACAGCAGCGGTCACGGCATGTTGGGCTCCGGCCATGTCTGCCAAAAGGACCTTGGGCATGTCCGGGGGCTGAAGGGTGCCGTGGACGGCTTGGTAGGTGAGATCGTGGCCTGCCCGATTTTCGTGGGGGTGGGGGTAACCGATGATACCTACGTGGCAAAGGCGGGGATAACGTGCATGAAGCTGCGACCAGTCCAGTCCCAGGCGACTGAGGGCTGCGGGACGGGTGGCGGTGAGCAACAGGTCGGTGTTTTCGAGGCGTGATTCAAGCTCGGTCATCCCGTTTGTTGACTTGAGGTCGAAGGTGATGACCTCCATGTCGGCACACAGGCGCTCATACCACGGTTGGGAAAACCGGGCCAGGGGATCACCCGCCGGAGGTTCTATTTTGCAAACCGTGGCACCGAGGTCCCGCAGTTCGGCGGCGGCAACGGGTCCCGGCACATTGATGGCAAGGCTGATGATGTTAAATCCAGACAGGGGCTGCATGGCCGGGGTTCTCCTGTTATTTGCAGCATGCTTCACTATAGAATTACACAGGCTATGCGACGTTGGACAAGCATCCATTTTGTTGGACGTGCCGCACGATCCCGAGGTACGAGGGTTCGTGCGCTTGGAGCAACAGTCTCATGATACTCTCAGGTGGCTTGGCATATGTCTGGGCGGTACAGTAACCCTTTTGTGCAGCACCATTCCACTAACGTGTGCGGTATATTTCATACGGGGGATACTGTCCCGCGCCAGCGCACGAACCCGTCAGGACTCGTTGAGACTCGCCTTTTGGGGATCGTGCGGCACGACTGAGATTCCTCTGATTTGATGGAAATTCGCTTGAAAAACTTGTTGTGCGGCGCATGTCCAAATGATCTACACCGGTAAGCTCCCCCGCTTCGCTCCTCCGCAGGGCACCATTGATATCAAGAACGCTTGTGCTGCGTGGTTATGCAAATTCGGGCGGCGCCATGGCGGACTTGACGACATCGGAAATGTCTTCTCGAAGATTG
>JAJRPE010000371.1 GCA_024280935.1 Candidatus Hydrogenedentota bacterium | reverse complement strand
TCGACCGCCAGCACCAGAACGCCGCACCCGTCAAAAACATATACCTCTACCCCCTACACAAACACTTCCGACAAACACTTCAAGCACAAGGCTAGCCTCTGATGCCCGTGTGGGTTAAACGAATGCTTACAGTGGGGTGACGGAAAGCCCTGTTGTAAACTCTCATGCATAAACAAGTTAACTATAGACTCCCGAGAAAGTGCAAAACTTTTTAACGATCCTGAGACATAGGGGCCCAGGGCAACGCCCTGGGTCATGAAATGCCATAGCACACCAAGCCCTGAAAAGGCGGCACAGAAGGCAATGGCATGCCCAATACGCTTTCTATTTCGCCCTTTCAGGGCTTGCTCAGCGATGTGTACTCGAAACCCAGGGCGTTGCCCTGGGCTAACCTGTTGAGGCCTTTCAGGCCGAAAATCCTATACTATTTTGGCGATAGCAGACCCGAAGGGACCAATGAGACTTTCCATACACCCTCCAGGGAGGCCTCCTACACACTTGGGGTTCCGACAGACGTACCGTCTGTCGAGACAGCCGAGACGGCTGTCCTACATAGTTTGGTCCTAAATCACGCGCACAACAGAAAACATCGCAGCGACAAGTAACAACAAAAACCATGGAGACCGGGATGAACGTAACAACAGAAAACAAACCCACTCGCTCGAAACGGCGACCCGTCCGCTTCCTGCTCAAATTATTCAGGGTGTTCATTTTGCTGGTTATGGTGCTCTTCGTCGCCTACCACATTGCGGACCAAATCCTGTGGCGTAAGGTGCAGCAGCAGCGCGAAGCCTTTCGCGAACGTTTTGGTGCGGTGGATTTTCGAGACTTCATCCCTGAGCAACCGGAACCCGCCGAAGATGCAGGGCGTGTCTACAGTTACGCTATGCAACTCATTGGCAAGGTAGAAAAGGAACACGGCGATTGGTCTGTATTCGATGCCTTGATGGACGGTCCGAAGCAATTCGATAAGCGGGGCAGCCGAGATGACGACACGCTTCCAACAGACGCGGAACTCGATGCCATGATCGAGAAAAAAATGGTGGCGTTGGAAGAAATGTTTCGAGTGCTTCGAGAGGCCGATTCCATGACCCATGGTGTGTTGCTTCAATTCGGAGAGGGCGCTCCGACGCCGGTTGGAGCCAAGGCCACCGCTCTCGCCCGACTGATGGTGGCCAAAGTCGTTTATGAAGCACGAAAGGGCAACATTGATAAGGCCTGTCAATGGCTTATATCCAGTCTGCACTACACAGAAATTGCCCAGGCCCAACCAACGTCTCTGGCACAGATATTTGCGTTGCTTTATCTAAAATTGAACTTCGAAGCACTGGAAGAAACGCTCAACATGACGGATGCGCTACCTGTCCTTGGGCCGGAGTACCTTGAAGCACTGAATCGAACTGCGAATCCAAATACCTATGTTTGGGGCATGGCCAGCGAACTCAGCTATAGCTGGTCACAGGAATGGCCCTTTTCACGCCTACAGCGCTCTATACAGGTGCTTAAATTGACGGAGCTTTCCTATCGTATCTTTGACGTTGTAGAGAATCCTCCCAGTGCAAACGGCCATGAAGAACTCCGAGAAATACTCGATGAATCGGAAGGCCTGTTTACTCTTGCACACATTTTTACAAAAATTATAGTCCCTGCATACGTCAGGTCGGCGGAAAGCTATTATAATATCGTGACATGGCGTGACCTGAGCAATCTCGCACTTTCGCTGCGCGCTTACAAAGTAGATCACGGATCTTATCCTGATAGCCTTGAGGCGTTGCGTACAGACTACCTTGCCGAGCTTCCCATGGATGTATATACCGGTAAGCCCTATATTTATGAGCACGGTGGTGATGGATTCGTGCTTAGACATGCCGCGCTGCGTGATCGGAGTATTGAAATGACTGTATTGCGGTAAGGGCATTGCACCGCTCCGTTGCTCGCCCACTCATCTTTGCTGAGAAGGGCCGAAGTAGCGAGATAAGAAACATGTTGGTTTCATTAAAAACAAGGAGAATTGACCAATGAAGAATATAGTATCGATGACCGGCGTTCTAACGTTCTGTTTTTTGCTTGCGTCCTGTTCTTCGGGGAAGAATGCGGAGGAGGCGATCAAGGCTGTGGGCCTGACACAGGACGTGATTGAGCGGTCGATTACATTGAGTTTTGAGGGCAAGATGGAGGTGGCCGTGTCTTTGCTCCTGGACGGAACCGAGTCGGATGCCACCGCCGTGGAAATTGTGGATTGCCTGGGGATGAGCGAATGGGATTTTCGCAAGCTGGCGGTTGATCCCAAGCTCTCTCAGGTACAGGATCGAAACGGGGACGTTGGGCGTGCCGCAAGGGAGCTGGCACGGGCTGCCATCCAAGCCGCTGCGGATGCGCGTGCCCAAGGCGAGGAAGAAAAAGCGACGTATTGGCTTCAGCGTGTCGATGCCATGGGGCAGCAACTGGCCAGTGCGAAGTACAACAAGCTGTTGGGCTTGCAGGGCGACGCGATTGTGAGGGACGCCGCGAAGGGTCCGCTTTCGTAAGCAGCTCCTGTCTCTGGTCGGAAGGGGGCGCGTTAAGACGGACGGGTGCCTCGACGGTAGCCCACGTGTTTTTTGTGGTTCATCCGATTTAAGCGTACTTTTTCGGAAATGTCTTGATCGATTTTCCATGCATGTTGGTATTTTTCTTGGGATCTATTGTTTTATCGGCCCGAAGGGCCAGCGCAGAAAAGCCCAGGGCAACGCCCTGGGATCAGGTGTCAATAAATCTTGAAGCCCTGAAAGGGCGGCGCAGTTTGTTTGCACGCATACCACAGAACATAAGCTGCGCTGCCCTTTCAGGGCGCATTTGAATTCTGTTTTGTAGTCCCAGGGCGTTGCCCTGGGCTTTTCTGCATTGCCCCTTCGGGGCGGGAAGCATAGCCAAAGGCTTATGTTGAAGCGGGTGTAACCGACCTGTTATCGAAATCTCCGTGCGCCACACCGGTTGCTCTGAAGAATACAAGAAGTACACTCAAATCGAATGAGCCTTCTTTATTGCTGCGCGAGTGCAGATTCCGGGGCAAATCACAGTAAGCTTGGTCGGCCTGTGGCACCCACACCCGTAAACTCCTCCGCTGCGCTCCCCCGTGTACGGGTGGCACCCTTATAGGCTGCTTTGCTGGCGAGACGGTCTCGGTGCCGTGTTGGCTGGACATAGTGGACGAGAGGTGGGCGGATAGTCCACGCCGTCCACCTTGTCCACCTTGTCCACCAAAAATAAAAAAGCGCCCGACGATGTTTCCATCGCCGGGCGCTTTGTATGTGAGCTAGGGTATCTCTTCTACTCGATGTAGGGCGCGGTTACGTGGGTGGGTTCCCAGTGCTCGGGGGCACGCCAGAGTTGCGACAGGGTCAGTTGCCGCAGCATCATGAACTCTTTGGGCAGCCGATCATAGAGCTTGATGAAGAGTTCTTCGTGGGAGAGAATTTCGGCTTCCCAGATGTCGCGGTCCACCGACATGATCTCGTCGAATTCCTTTTCCGAAAAATCGAGGCCGGTCCAGTCGATGTCCTCGTAGCGGGGCACCCAGCCCAGGGGACTTTCTTCGGCGTAGGTGCGGCCATGGACCTTGTCGACAATCCACTTGAGGATGCGCATGTTGTCGCCGAAGCCGGGCCACACAAAGTTTCCCTCGGCGTCTTTACGGAACCAGTTCACGCCGAATATGCGGGGCGGGTTGGAAATCGCCCGGCCCACATCCATCCAGTGGCTCCAATAGTCGGCCATGTGATAGCCGATGAAGGGAAGCATGGCGAAGGGATCGCGGCGCACATTGCCGACGGCACCAGCGGCAGCGGCGGTGGTTTCCGAGCCCATGGTGGCGGCAAGGTAGACACCGTAATTCCAGTTGTAGGCCTGCATGACCAGCGGTACCGTGGAACTGCGGCGGCCACCGAAGATGAAGGCCTCGATAGGCACGCCCTTGGGATCTTCATAGGCCGGGTCGGCGCAGGGACAATTGGCTAGGGGGGCCGTAAAGCGCGAATTTGGGTGGGACGAGGGCCGTCCGCAGTCGGGTGTCCAGGGATTTCCGTTCCAGTCGGTAAGCTCGGGGGGAATCTCTTTGCTCATGCCTTCCCACCATACATCGCCGTCGGGCGTGAGGGCCACGTTGGTGAAGATGGAGTCGCACTTGATGCTCTCCATGGCGTTGGGGTTGGAGTCGTAGGAAGTGCCCGGTGCTACACCAAAGAACCCTGCTTCCGGGTTGATGGCGTAGAGCTTGCCATCGTCGCCCGGCTTAATCCAGGCGATATCGTCGCCGACCGTGGTGATCTTGTAGCCGTCCAATTCCTTCGGCGGAATCAGCATGGCAAAATTGGTCTTACCGCAGGCGCTGGGGAATGCGGCGGCCACATAGGTTTTTTCACCGCTCGGCTCTTCAACACCGAGAATCAACATGTGTTCAGCAAGCCACCCTTCGTCCCGGGCCATGCACGAGGCAATGCGGAGGGCGAAGCACTTTTTTCCGAGGAG
>JAJRPE010000370.1 GCA_024280935.1 Candidatus Hydrogenedentota bacterium | reverse complement strand
TCTTCGGCGGGCGTATATTTCGGTGGCGTAGTCTGCGTGGCGGTGGGGGGGATCCTGGCTCTGCTGGGGCTTTTGTTACGATATCTCAAGCGGCTCCCCATTGATTCAGAATTGAAGTAGCGGCCCTGCCGGGTAAGTTGTCGAACGAGCGAAAGGAATTTGATGTGCGGATTCTCCTGAATCGTGCTGTGTTGATGATGTCGGCGTTTCTTATGGCGGCAGCGGATTCTGCGGTTTACGCCGCACCAATCTGGGAAAGTGGCCAGCAGATACCCGTGGGTTCTGTGGATCAGGTTGGTCCCCTGGCACCCCACGCCGTCATGTCGGTGCCGCTGGGCAGTGCGTCTATCTTTGGTGGTGCCCAGCCCGACATCTTCATCGCCACAACCAAATACGGCACGGAACCGGGGCTGTGGCTCTATCGCTGGGTGAAGACGACGGAGGCGGGTGTTCCCGTCTTTAAGAAAGCGCAGTCGATAGCCCATCCCTTTGAAAAAACCTATCCACCCCGTGGCTGTGTGGTGACGCGCAAGGACGGCGCGGTGCTGGGCGTGTGGCTCAGCGGCACGACCCTCGTCTGGACCACCCTGGACCGGAAAGCTTGGCGTTTCACAGAAACCCACCGTCTGGCTTTGGAGGGGCTGCCCCGTGGTGCGGAGAGTATAGGCCTTTGGGAACAGGCCGATGGGACTTGGAAAGTCTACCTCGGCATCGGCGATGGAACGCCCTACCGAACGTGGAAAGGCAGTTCCCGCGATCCCAAGTATCAGCCCTACACGGGCGCGGGTCTCTGGCATGGTGGCTTGCCTTACGTGGCACTCTACACCACCACCGTCTCCGCCGATGGCAAAAAGCAACTCGACACGCCCATCCGGGCATCGCACCGTGATCGGGACGTGCGCTCCGGTTTCAACCAGATTACACCGGTCCAGATAAAAGGGACCGATGTGCCCGCTATCGTGGCGGGTTCCGCCTTTGGGGGCCTTCATTTCTTTCATGAGGCGGAGGACGGCACGTGGAGTCCTCGGCGGCTTGCCGCCCAACCGAATGGCATCGCCCACCGCCACCCCACCATCTATCCCCGCCCCATGGCCTATCTCGCTGCGGATGGTGCCACGAACGATCTCCTCGTGGGCGGGGAAGGGGGTGTCTACTTCTACCGCTTTACGGGAGAATTCTCGGCGACGGACCAGCCCATTTTTGCCGACCCCGTCTTTGCCCTGGAGGCCGATGCCAAGCTCTATGGCGGCACCTTGCCCGTGCCCAACATCGTGGATTGGGATGGTGACGGATTGCTGGACATGGTGGCGGGCAATTCCGAAGGCCTCGTGCAGTTTTTCAAGAACACGGGCAGCAACGAGGTTCCGGCCTTTCAGCCCGGCGAAGCCCTCCACGCGGGCGGGCAGAAGATTCACGTTCAGCCCGGCTATCGTCTTGATATTCAGGGGCCGGGTGAGGCCCGCTGGGGCTACACCTGTCCGACGGTGGTCGATTGGAACGACGACGGACTGCCCGACATTGTCATGAGCGACAGCACGGCCCGCCACCACGTTTACCTCAACACGGGCACGAAGACCGCGCCCCAGTTGGCCCCGGCCCATCCCCTCTACTACGAGGGCCTCGATATGCACGGCACCTGGCGCGTCCAGCCCGCCGCCGCAAAACTCGATGGACGGATGGCCTACGTGGCTCTCGACAAGGACGACCAGTTCCACCTCTATTGGCAGGTCGACGTTTACAACCTCCTCGACGGCGGCAAACTATTGCTCGACACCGGTGAACCCATCTTTGCCAATTTCCTGAGCGCGGGCGGCACAGGACGGCTCAAGCTCTCCCTCACCGACTGGGACCGCGATGGCAAGACGGATATCCTCGTGGGCACGCCCCGCCATGGCTCCGTGCCCCATCCTGAAACCGGCCTGCCCCAATCCCTTGGCCTGCCGGGTTCGGCGGTACTGCTGCTGAAAAACACCGGAAGCGATGCAGAACCAAAATTCGCCTTCCCCAAGCTCATGGCCTTCCAGGGGAAACCGATTTTCCTTGGTCAACACGCCTGCGGCCCCGCCGTGGCTCCATTTCGCGGCATGGACAACGCCGACCTGATTGTCGCCGAAGAAGAAGGGCGGTTCCGCTTCTACAAGCGGGAAGATTTGAGCCTGATTGAGGTGGAGGACTACGTGAAGCTGGCGGAGTAAGGTTGCTGCGCCTGTTTTTTATTGCTCAAATGCGCAGTTCAACGCCGAGAAAAAGCTACAAAACAAAGGAGCGGCATGCGGAGCGGATTCCTGCTATACTGATAGTCGGCGTGTCAACGTCGCGACTCTCTTGCGCGAGAGGGGGGGGACGATACTTCGTAGCGGTACGCAGCGTGGCACTAAACGCGGAGATCTTCGAGATGTTCGATAGTTGCACCTGTTGTTTGGGGGGACGTAAGGCATTATCCGTGCTTTATTGGATCGTGATCCAGGGCCTGAGTCTTCAGGCCTATGCAGAGGCATTTGTTGCCTCTGGCGGGGAGGGCGATGCCTCGGAACGTGGGGCCTTTGAGGAATCGCTTGTCCTGCGGGCGGAGGATCTACTGCCCGGTTACTTGCTCTCTGGCGACGTGTTTGCCGTCGAATCGGAAGTCCGAAATGACGGCGAGACGAACCACTACGTCGTGCGTTCTCCGCTGGGCGATGTGAAGGCGGCGGGGCGCGACGAATTGGAACGGTCTATTCAGGAGTTGCGTGTACTTGCCCTGCTGCGGGAGACCCGAAAGCGGACCGGTGCAGCCGTTGGCTTCAATCAGGGTATGAAGGGCATGCTTGCCGAGCCGTACCGGAAGGTCAAGCGCGTTGTTTTTGATCCGCTGTATGCCCTCGAAGCCGTGCCTGGGGAACTGCTGGACTATGCGGGGAAGTTTGCGACTATCGGTGATCTCTTCAAGCGCGGGCCACGGGTGTTCATACGGCGGAGCCTGGGCATCGATGGTGCGCGGAAAACACTCGCGAAACGCCTCCATGTCGATGAATCCACGGACAACGATGCCTTGCGCAAGGAGATTCACCGTGTGGGTTGGGGGGTATGGGCGGGCGGCTTGTTCCCCGAGATTGGCGAGGGGTATGTGGATTTGGGATATGATCTGAGCGTGGAAGTGGGGGATTTGGGCGAAGGCAATCTCGGACGTGCGCTGGCTGAAGTTCGTCGCGAGGTCGTTCCCCGCACCGCCCGCCGGATGCTGAAAAAAATGAACGTTCCAAAGGATCTGATCACGTCGTTCCGAAAGCACCCGCAGTTCAGCGGGCGTATGCGCGAAAATATCGCCGTGGCCCTGCGCACGATGAAAGAGACGGAGGAACGGGAAGCCTTTATTGCCTGGTCGCTCACGCTGGAAACGGAGCGAGAGGCTCGGCAAGCGCTTCGCCTCGCGCAGGTCATGGCGGTTTATAACGCCTTGGAGGAACCGGTTACCGATATCTGGAGCGGCGAGGGCCAGTTACTCTTCAAGATGGAGAACGATGTCGTCGTTTCGCCATTGCTCCACGACTATCTCCTCTGGAGCGAGGACGCTGCGAAGGGCATAATACTGGCCGCAGCATTGAAGCAGGAGCGTGCCCCAGACACAGCCTTGGAGGTCTGGTCTCTGGGCGAGGTGTCGTCACGCACACACAAAGCCTTGTCAGAACAGGGATACGCGGTCCGCACCAACGTGGACGAGGCGTTTCCTGCCTTTGAGCGGCCCCGGAAAGGGTTGAAGCGCGTGCGGCAGCGGTATGAGTGCCGCGTGGAAGCACCGATCCGCGAGCGGCTCCTTCCGAAACGAGAGCAGCGGCTGGTCCTGCTGCCACTGGGGTCCCAAGCCGGGAGCCGGTGAAAACATTTCGTAAGCGTTCAGAAAGCCGAAAAGGCTCCCCTCCAAGGAGGGGAACATAAGGACGTTGGCTTCGCCAACCAGAAACATGGCGTGAACGAGTAATGGTTTTTCAGTCGCTTGCCGACTTAGAAACCTCGTTGTACTGAACGCGTGGTGCTTAAAAGGACGGTTACGAATAGCAGTCGTGCCGCACGATCCCCAAAAGGCGAGTTTCAACGAGTCCTGACGGGTTCGTGCGCAGGGGGCTTTGGAAATATCACGGTACTGTTCCTCCAAGCGCACGAACCTTCGTTCCTCAGGATC
>JAJRPE010000369.1 GCA_024280935.1 Candidatus Hydrogenedentota bacterium | reverse complement strand
GGTATGGAATGGCTTCTCCATCCACTATTATGTCACGGGTGCGGTGCTCTGGCTCACAAAGAGCGCGGCCCTCATCTGCGGCGGCCGCCAGTTTATCGCAACCCTGGCCATTCACCTGCCCATCTTTATTATCACCTGGCTTCTGACGCGGCGCGTGTGGTCCGCCCACCTGGCTGTGGTACTCAGTTTCGCCGGAGCCAACACCATCTTCCAGAGCTATATGCCTATTCTCCCCTGGGCGACCAAGGCGACGAGTGGCATCATCGGTATGGGCTGGGCTTTTGCCGTCCTCATTGCGCTGGCCGGGGCACGGTGGCGTACCGCCGGTCTCCTCTTTGGACTCATGCCCCTGATTCATCTCGGGCAGTGGCCCATCATCCTCCTGACCACGCTGTCCGTCGCTGCCTGGCTCGCCCTGAAGAAGGAGTACACCGCCCTGCGCCATCTCGCACAATGGGCGGGCATTGGCCTCCTTTGTTGCCTGGTCTTTGCGGTTGCCCAACGGGCCGTCATTGTGCCGGATCCTACGGAAGGCGCGTATTACTCCGCAAAAGACGGACACCAGATCTGGGCGGAATACACCACCCATGAAGACATGCACCGCGCCCTGACCCCCTGGCCCCGCTTCGGCCCCATGGGTAACAGCAACATGGCCCTCATTGCCGTTCTCTTGCTTGCCTGGCCCCTGGCCTGGCGCGAGGCGGTGGGGAATAGCCACCGCTGGCCCTGGCTCATCCTCTTCACCTATGGACTCCTCTGCACCGCCGCCATCTGGTTTGCCCAAGGGGTCCATCACCTCACCGGCACGGACGTGCCCTATATTGTTGTGAGTTGGATGCCCTATCGGCTCACCATCCATTGCTCCATGCTGTTACTCTGCATGGTTTGCACCTGGGCGATTCGTCGGGAGAACGGCACGCCCTCTGCCGTTGCCCTGGTCGCTCTGGCCTGGCTTGCGGCACAACCGCTATGGCCCCTGATTTTTCCAAGCGACTTGGTGGAGCGTTACTTCGTCGCACCGGAAAATGCCCTTTTTCTTCTCGCTGGTGGCTCGATATACGCTGTTTGGCGACTTCTGGCATCCTCTCCTCGACTTCGCGGCTGCTGGGCCGTCCTGCTACTGGTCGGCTTCACGGCCCTGATCGGCTACCATCAGATGGCCGCAGCCACCGTGGCCTTCGGTTTGCTGATCGGTATTCTGGAACACCAAAGCCGCTTTCCCGCAATACCAAAACGAACAGGAATCGTGGTGGCGGTGCTCTTGGGGATGGCAAGCCTCGGGCACGTCCTAGGCATCCAGTGGAAACATCGGGAGTACCTGCCTGTTTCCGAATTTGAAGCGAAGGTCGCCCGTTATCTCGCCGAAAACAGTCCGCCCGATGCCATGGTGCTTACCCCCCTGGATGAGCACTACCAGATGGTGCTCGGACGGCCCGTGGTCGCCACGTTTGAAACGCGCCAGTTCATGTCCTACATGGAATCCCTGGCAACGACCACCGAGAAACTCTTTGCGGACCTCTATGGTGTGCGAGACGGTCACTGGTACGATTGGGAGCTATGGCAACGACGCAGTACCGCCGAGTGGCAGAAGCTGGGCCATGCCTACGGATTCCGCTATGTGTTGAGCAAGTCCTTTCATCCGCTGCACCTGCCCGAACGCCTGCGGGGCGATGGCTTGGTGCTCTATGAAGTTTCTGTGGAGGACGAATAAGGGCATTTTGCGGCCCAGTTACTCGAACACTTCCCGTCGGTGAAAAACATGTAAGGGTTCACGAAAAAAAGGGAACTCGGGCTACGGCAATTGAACGCCCCCCGCTCGTCGCCATTGGGCCAATTATTCAAACTCCACTGGACATGGGGCGGCTCTTTCGGGTCCAATAGACGGGCGGTTCCTGGGAGGGCGTAATGCGTAACAAGATTAATGGGAGTCTTTTCGTGGAACGATTTGTCGCACGTGCGAAGCAAAATTCGGCGTGGTCCCTGGCTGTGGTACTGCTCTTTGGTGTATTGGTTGCGCCTGTCGCCCATGGGGAAATGGTGTGGGAAGATCTCCCGCCCCTGCCGGGGCCAAGCTCGGGGCATTTTGTGGGCACCCACAACGGGGCCTTGATCGTGGCGGGCGGTTCCAATTTTCCCGTTTCCCCCTTCAAAGGCGGGAAAAAGCAGTGGCTCGACCGAATCTATGTGCTGAAATCCGGCGCGGATAGCTGGATCGACGCCGGACAATTGCCCGGTGTCCGTGCCTATGGCGCAACGGCCTCCACGGAGGACGGCGTCTGGCTTCTCGGCGGCACGGACGGTACCGAGTGCTTCGACAGCGTACTCCGGCTGCGCTGGGTCAATAACGAACTTAGCGTCGATGCCGTGGCAGGGCACCAGGGAACGCTGCCCAAGCCAAGCGCATTCAACGGCGGCGCGCTGGTTGGTGACACCATTTATGTCGTGGGCGGACAGACCAACCCCAAAGCGACCGAGGCCCTCTCCACCGTCTGGAAACTGGACTACACCAAAAATGATGTAACGTGGGAGGCGGTGGAGGCCATGCCCGGCCCTTCGCGAATGCTGCCGGTGGTCGTTGGGCGGGATGAAGGACTCTACGTCATCAGCGGAGCCTCCCTCTTTGCCAAGGACGATGGCACCACGGGGCGTATTTTTCTGAACGACGCCTATCGCTATACGGACGGTCAAGGCTGGAAGGCGCTGACCGGTCCGCCGGTCCCTCTGCTTGCCGCGCCCGCCGCGCCCTGGGGCCAGGCCCACATCTTTGTATGCAGCGGCGACGATGGATCGCTTTTTGAGAAGTCCGCCGCGTTGGGCGACGATCACCCCGGTTTTCCCAACACCGTTTGGGCCTACCAAACCGTGACGGATACCTGGGTGGAGTCGGGAACGATTCCCGAGGCCTACGTTACAACCCAGGCCACGATCTGGGAAGGCCGCATGGTGATTCCCGCAGGCGAAGACCGGCCGGGCCACCGAGGTACGCGGGTTTTCTCCGGTGCGCCCACCGGCGTGGCGAAGGGATTCAGCCCCCTCGACTACGGGGCCATTGCCCTCTACTTTTTAGTCCTTGTTGCCATGGGGTTCTACTTTTCCCGGCGCGAAAAAGATACGGAGGCCTTCTTCCTGGGAAGCCGCAACATTCCCTGGTGGGCGGTGGGCATCAGCATTTTTGGCACCTCGCTGAGTTCGATTACCTACCTCGCCATACCCGCCACCGCGTATGCCACCAATTGGGTGCCCATCCTGAGCAATCTGGGGATCGTGTTGGTGGCGCCGATTGTCGTCTTCTACTACATCCCCCACTACCGCAAGGAACCCATCGCCACCGCCTACGCCTACCTCGAAAATCGTTTCAACCTGGCAACGCGCCTCTATGGCAGCCTGATTTTTATTCTCTTCCAGGTGGGCCGCATGGCCATCGTCCTTTTTCTACCCGCTATCGCCCTCTCCGCCGCCACAGGGCTGAATATTCGCGCCTGCATCCTGATGATGGGGATTCTGGCGACGGTATACACCGTACTGGGCGGGATCGAAGCCGTAATCTGGACAGACGTAATCCAAGCCGTGGTGCTCCTCTTCGGAGCCCTGCTGGCGCTCTACCTGGTCGTCTCAAATATCGACGGTGGTCTCAGCGCGGCCCTCGCCACCGCCCAGGACTACGACAAATTTCATACCTTCAACTGGACCTGGGATATGACGACCACGGCAGTGTGGGTTTGCATCGTGGGCCAGTTCTTCACGATGTTCTACCCCTACACCGCCGACCAAACGATGGTGCAACGTTATCTCAGCACGGCCAGCGAACGAGATGCCCGGCGTGCAGTCTGGACCAATGCAATTCTTACCATCCCCGTGTCCTTCATCTTTTTTGGCCTTGGCACGGCCCTCTGGGCCTATTTCCGAAGCCACCCGGAGCAACTGGATCCCAATCTGAAAAACGATGCCATCCTGCCACTCTTTATTATGGCCCAGTTTCCCGCAGGGCTGAAGGGAATCATTATCGCAGGCGTTTTCGCCGCCGCCATGTCGTCGCTGGACAGCAGCATGAACAGCCTGGCCTCGGTCTTTGTGAACGACTACTATCGTCGTTTCAAGGCGAATGTGACGGAGGCTTCGGCGTTGCGCATGGCCCGCGTGCTGACCGTGTTGCTCGGTGCCTTCGGTACTGTTGCCGCCCTGATTCTGGCTGGCATGGAATCTACCTCCCTCTTCAGCAGCTATTTGAAATTGCTCGGACTCGCGGGCGGCGGACTTGCCGGTATCGTGGCCCTGGGCATGTTGACCAAACGCGCCAACGGAACGGGCGCGTTGATTGGCGCGCTGGTCAGTAGCGTCCTGGTGGCCCTCGTCAATCACTACACGGAAATCCATTTTTTCCTTCACGGATTCATCGGTTTTTCGGTGGCCTTTGTCCTGGGCTATGGGGTGAGTTTGGCAATGCCCCAAAGAGATCCACAACCGTAGCTGGGGCGCATCATGATTTCACGTGTGCCAGTTTCTTCGCTGCCGCCACAATCGCTGCCGCTGTTTTTTTCCACCGAAACTGTTGTGCCCACGTCCGTCCATCGCATTCGTAGTTCTGCCGCAGTTTCTCGTCGGTGAACAGGCGAAGAAGTCCATCGGCGATGGCGTTCGTGTCGCAGGGGTCCACGAGCAGACCCGCGTTGCCCACGATCTCGGGGAGGGAGGAGCAATTCGATGCGAGCACCGCCGTGCTCGCCGCCATGGCTTCGACGGCGGGCAGACCAAAGCCCTCCGACAGCGAAACCAACGCCAGCACGTCGGCGTTGGCGATCAGTGCGGGCATGTTGGCATCGGGAACGTACCCCAGACGGTGAATTCGATTTGCTACGGGTGACGCGATGATGGCTTGGTGGATTGCTTCGTGTTGCCAGCCATCGGCACCAGCCAGCACGAGGTGATGGGAAATTTCGGGATGCCCTTCGCAGACCTGGGAAAAGGCATCCACGAGCCGAAGGAGGTTTTTTCGCGGTTGTACTTGCCCCACGTAGAGCACGTAGTGGTCGGGCACGCCGGGGGGGAGGGCATCCCGATTTACCCCTGTTTTTCCAATGTCGAAAAATGCCTCGTTTACACCGAGGTGGGCCACGGTGATACGGTCGGATGCCATGGGGTAGTAGCGGCCCAAATCCCGTGCGGTGGATTCGCTGATGACGATAAAATGATCGCCGCGACGGATTGCGTGTTCGCTTTGAAGACGCATGGCCAGGCGTTTGCGCCAGGGGAAATAAGCGGGGTGGCTTCGCACCGCGAGATCGAGCACGGACACCAACGCGGGGCAGGGGCAACACCAGGGCACCTGGGTGACGGGTGATAAAAACACATCCGGCGGGTCACGCCGAAGCTCCTGGGACAAGGTCCGGTGGGTCCAGAAGGGGCGACGGGGCAGGATGCGGCATTCCCAATCGCCATCTGGAAAGGTGTCGCCGGGTTCCTGGTCGAGATAGAGGCGCAGTTCCATGCCATGCACCAGCGTGGCAAGCGCCCGGAGCACCTCACGGCAATAGTGTCCCGCGCCCGCAGGCTGGGTCGCATTGGCGAGACGTGCGTCGATGCCCAGAATCATGACGTCGGCTCCTGTCTGGGTGTTTCCAGCTTCACGGCACCCAGGGCCAGGCACAGGGCGACGAAGCCAACAGCGCCCCCCATACGCGCCATCATGCCGCTGGCGACGGTGTGGTTGATGATCACTGCGGCGGCGAAGAGAACGTGGATCAGGACACCGGATTGGAAGGGGAGGGGAATGCCCGCCCGGGAGACGGCAAGGCGTTGCATGAGGAGACTGAATCCGGCGGCGGCCACGGCGCTCCATCCCGCGCCAACAAGGCCGAATCGGGGCACCAGAAGAAGATTCAGCAGCAGACTGGTGGCGGCGAGTCCGAAATTGATGACCATAACCACCTTGGGGCGGTCCAGGGCGATGAGGGCCTGCCCCATGACCCCCGCTTGCACGGCGAGGCAGGTGGCGATGAGCAGAGGACCCAGCGCAGCGGTGCCTTCCAGGTAGTCCGCGTTGAAGAGGGTGGTGAGGAGGGCTTCTTCCAGGGCAATCAGGAGCAAGGTGACGGCGTAGCCCGCGAAAGCAGCAAAGAGGATCGTTTGCTGTATCAACTTCCCTGCTTGAGCGCTCTCTTTGTCGCGAAGCAATTCAGACAAACTCGGGAGGTAGGGGACCAGGGCCGCACGGAGGAGCCGGGAGAGCAAGTTGGGGAGCCGTTTGACCATCTCGTAGATGGCCGCGCTTCCCAGACCAAGCCAAGCCACGATCAAGAGGGTGTCCACCCGCTGGAAAATGAAATTCATCAGGTTGTTCACATAAAGCGGTGCCGCAAAACGAAGCGCAGAAAGGGGAAGCTCCCTCTCCGTAGCATAGGTCGAAGACGCGCCGTGGTGGGTGTCCCGCCTGTGGTTTTTCCGCACGAAAAACCAGCCCGTCGGGAAGGCGGTTTCGTCACAGAGTCCCAGCGTACGCGGAAAAAGACCGAGGGCCGCGCCGAGTCCGCCCACAGCCGCCACAACATAGGCCCCGACAAAGAGGAAAGGACTTTCTATCCCCAGGAAGTAGAGCACGGCAAAGAACGCAACCTGGAGACTGGCCGAAACAACGATGGTCTGGGCGCGGCGCTTGTAGGCGTGGCATCCGGCGGTAGCCGCCAGCAGGAAGTCCCGAAGCGTGACCACGATAACGAGGAGGGGAAGCAGAAGCAACACAGGCATCATACCCTGGAGGGTGGCGGGCCACCAGGAACGCAGAAAGAGCAGGGCCACACAGCCCAGGGCAATTAAGAGCGCAAGCGTCCCTTGAAAGCGAAACAGGCGATGCAGCGTTGTGCGTTGCCCATCAGGGTCGGCGGCGGCGAGGAGCTTGGGCAGGGCCGCAGGGAGCCCTAGGCCACCAAGGAGTCCCAGAAGTTCGCCCGCGAGAAGGACCAGGGCCACCTGCCCTACAGCCTCTGGGGACAAGGCGTTGGTAAGCAGTTTTCCCACCGCGAGGAGGGCCACCGTGGCGTAAATCACGGCCCCCGCCGAATAAACGCTCCCCGACAGACCGCGTTGCTTCACGGGCGGTACGCGCTTTCAAAATGCGACCCACCTGCGCCATAACGGACTCCAAGGGTGACACCTGTAAAGGGGGTTGGGCATTCCTGCCCGACATAAGGCGCACGTTGGGTATCGAAGCGGAGGTGTGTCTGTAACAGGTGCGTTGGGTCTCGAACTTCTTTATGGCTTGTGTCAGAGGTGGCGAAATGTGCCGATAGCGGGCTTTTGGAAGCTATGGTGCCTTTTGTGTCGGACAGGAATGCCCAACCTCCTTTGCTTACCGGCATTCGGTGTCTCAGGATCATCACGGTGCTGTTCCTACACGCGCACGAAGCCTCGTGCCTCGGGATCGTGCGGCACGTCCAGCCGTGCCCGCGTATCACGAGCGGTCAAGCTCACGTGCGTAGACGCGGAGGGTTAAGAGCGCGAAATATACAATCATGCCCAGGATGGCACCCAGCAGGGCTGCACCCGCGACGACAATATAGCGCATCGGGCCGACGGGTGTTTCCGGGGCGACGGCAGGAGCAGCAATACGAAGTCCCGGCCCCTCCTGGGATGCCGCGAAAAGGGCCTGTTCCAACGCGGCGACCTGGGGTGTCAGGCCCTCGATGGTGGAGGAGACCGCTTCATGGTTCCGGCGTGCATCCGCCCACTGTGCCTGGGCATTCGCTTGAAGGGCCTCCGCGCTGGCAACTTTTCCGGCGAGGTAATCCCGCTCGGCACGGGTACCCGCGACAGCGGCATCCATATCCGCTTCCCGCACCGACAACTCCAATACGACGGCCACGGGTGCCTTCGACAGATAGGTTTTCAAGGTGCTCAGGGCGGCTTCGTCCCGTGCCAGGCTCTGTTCCAGGCTTTGAATCTCGGCTTTCAGCGTGCGCGTGGCCTCGTTACGTTCCAGGGCTGCTTGTTCCAGCGATTCCAGTGGCGGACCCTGACGGAGTGCGTCCTGCTTTTCCTGTGCGGCGGCAAGCTCGGCGCGCAGCGCATCCAACCGGGGCCGAATGACATCGAGTCGCCCTTTTCGTGCAGAAACTTCGAGTTGCTTGGAATAGTTCCGGGCGGCTTCGGCCCAGGTATTGGCCACGGCGGCAGCGAGCTCCGGTGTTTCTGCCGTAAAATTAAGCGTTATCAGCCGACGATAAACCACGTTGTCCCGAGTCTGAAGGGCCACCTGCGCCTCCGTTGCCATAGCCGCCCGGACGTCTTCCAACGTCCAGGCCTTGGCCTCCCCGCCTTGCTCCGTGTAATAGGCCGCCAAACGATCTTGCAGGGCTGCGGCCATGTGGTCGGAAGAAAAGAGGGCAGCATAGTCGGGCGCGGCGATAGCGCTGGACACCGGGGTGGTGTTGGCGGCACCCAAGCCCAACGCTTCTTCCAGACGATTACGGAGGGCATCCTCTGGACCTGCTACGGCTTGGGAAAAGGGCAAGGGGCCATAGCCGTTGTCCTGGGGCGAGAGGAGCAATATCGCCGAGGCCTGGTAGCCTTCCACACGGCTTTCGGTCAGGTACCAAGCCCCCGCACCGGCGAGACCAGCCGCCAAGGTGACAAAAAAGAGAAATCCGAATAATATTTTTGTGCCGCTATTGGCCATGGGGCGTTCCTTCTGGTTTTCGACGTTGGGCACAGTATAGCAACGCCCCCGGAAACGCACAAGCACGGGAATGAAGAAAGGGACCTGAGGAACTTCAGAGACAGAAAGGAGCCGGGTGCTCGTTCAAGGAAGAGATGTCTTTAGCAGAGCCGCTAAGGCTTTCCGCCAAGGCGGGCACAACGGCGGAATTCTCCTTTATCCGTGGTTCAATCTCCCTTTTCTTCCTTCAGTTTTTCGATTTTCCTCAATTCGCTAATCGATTGCTCGAAATGGTCATCCACTGGCTGAGGCAATGCGGCTTGCTGTTGCCGGTAGGTCTTGAAGACAGCCTCGGCCTTTTCTTTTGCCTGTTTGTGGGTTATTTTTCCCGCGTGGCTGAGAATATCTCGATCACTCAGCTTGAGAAAGTCGTCGAGCTTCGAAATCCAACCGGCCATCGTCATCGGGTTTCGGTTGAGGGCCTGTAGTTCGGCAAATTCGAGATAGGCGGTCACGATGCGGTTGAGTGCTTCGATCTCCTCTTGGTTCAAGTAGTTTTTGGCAATGGAAACATCTGCTTTGCGAAGCCTGTCACCGCTCCATGACGTGAGGCCCATGTTCGGCTGCGATGGGTCGGTGCGCTTGTGGACAATCTCCGCCGCAGTATGTCCATGGGCGGCCCAGTGCATCTTATTCTGCACGGTCCTGAAAAACAACGCGGCGGTTTCAGCAGCAGGATCGTAATCGATGCTCGTGGCGTAGATGTCGAGCACCTTTTGCCAGAAAACACGCTCCGACGAACGGATGTCGCGGATGCGTGCAAGCAATTCTTCGAAGTAGTGACCGCTCCCGGCTTGTTTGAGACGCTCGTCGTCCATCGCGAAACCCTTGACCAGATATTCGCGCAGGCGTTCGGTGGCCCATATGCGGAATTGGGTGCCACGATGAGAGCGGACCCGGTAGCCTACGGCCAGAATGGCATCCAGGTTATAGTGGTCCACCGACCTGGAAACCTGCCGATTTCCCTCCGTTTGAACTATTAGGAATTTCCTAATAGTTCGATTTGACTCAATTTCCTTCGCTTCATAGAGGTTTTTCAGGTGTTCATTGATGGTTGGCACAGTCACCTGAAACAACGCTGCCATCAGACGTTGTGTGAGCCAAATATTATCACCTTCAAACCGACACTCGAGGCGCGTATTTCCGTCTTCGGTTTGATAAAGGAGGAACTCGCCCTTCGGTGGGTGCTCGTCCGGGAGATTCACGTCGCTCATGCGTTGGCCTCCATCACCGGGTTTCGCTTCGGTGCCCGGCCCCGGCTTCGGAGAGACCACCCGCCAGGATGACAAAAAAGGGAAATCCGAATACTATATTTGTGTCGCTTTTGAGCATGAGGTCTTTCTTCCGATAGATCGACGTTGGGCGCAGTATAGCAACGCCCCCGGAAACGCACAAGCACGGGGTTGAAGAAAGGGACCGAAAGGAGCGGGGTGCTCGTTCAAGGAAGAGATGTTTGTTCGCAGAGCCGCTAAGGCATTCCGCCAAGGCGAGCACAACGACGGAATGCTTTTTTATCCGTGGCCCGTCCTGTATCTCCCTACTTTTTTTGAACCACGAATGGACACCAATAGACACGAATTCTTTTATTCGTGTCTATTGGTGTCCATTCGTGGTTCCTATTTTTAGTGAACAAGAAATAATGGTGTGGGTTGCAATATATGGATGTCACATAACTTGCGACTTCCGTTGAGTTTGGTGTCTTTACCGATTACTCACAGGTGCCCTCCGTGTCGAGTATGTCGGGATTCTTGAGCGATTTTGTCGCGTCCGATTTCAAACGGCGTTCAACTTTCTTCAGGTCTTCCGCCGCTGGAAGTTGCTCGGGCCGAATACCTCGGTGGAGCAGTGTATTTCGCACGGCCCTGTTGTTTGATATGTGTTCATTCGAGATGGCCCCTTCTGTGCGAAGTTGGTTTTCTCGGGCGTTGTGGATAGTGATCTCTGTGGCGAAATCCTTCGCTTTGAGAATAATTGTCGGGGCAAAATCGGCCAACGGACGCTTGTCGGGCACTTTCCATTGGGACTTCATTGCCTGTGTTGTTTTTCCGAACAGCGCCTGATCGCCTTTGCTGCGAATGATGCCGAAGTTCTTGTTGCTGCCGGTCTGTTGGAAAATGACCGAAGACAATTCTTTCTCCGTCGAGGTCAACTTCTGCCGTGCCGAGATCCGTTCTGATTCCAGCAATCGCTGTTCAATCAGTTCCGCCTTTCGGGTTTGGAGCGCGAAGTAGGTCTGGGCAAAGGCTATCGGTTCTTTCTGAGGGTCGCCATTTTGGGCAATGAGGTAGCAGGCATAGCGGGTGAGCATAATGTCATCGATTTTCCGCTGGCTTCCCGAGCCGAGATCGACCATTTTCCCGACATCAGCAAAATGGTCCAGAATATCATGTTCGGAGACTTCACATGCCGTTTTTGCCTTGGAAACGACGTTAAGGAAGTTATCCCATTTCGTATAGCCCAGCAGGTGTTGCAAATCCCGAGCCAGCCAGAATTCAACGTCCCCTTCGGTTTCTTGCGCGTGTGCCTCGAAGGTATTGGTGAGTGTGATTACAATATCGTGTTTCATTTATGTGAGCCTCGCTCCCGCACACCGCAGGCTATGACAAGGGCTGGGGAAGGCATGTTTTGCACGAAAGGAATGGATGCCCATAATGGACGCATGTATCCCCATCTACGCTCAAATCGGATGAGCCATACTTACCTTTTGGGGATCCCACGGCACAACTTGAGGTTCGTGGCAGACAAGTCTTGCATGGGAGTCAGGCTTTTAGCGGAACCACGACCAGATACGGCGGAAGAGGCCTTCGCTGGGAATAGAGACTTCCCGCGCCCCCGATTGAATGGGGGACCGGGGCGGTGTATTTACGACCCGAATTGTGACGGCGGTGACGTTGTCGGTGCCGCCGTTGGCCAGGGCCAGATCCACAACTTTGCGGGTGCCCAGCTTTAGATCGCCATCCGAAAGACAGTCGGCGATGTCGGGATCGGAAACCATGTTGCAAAGGCCGTCGGAGCATATAAGCAGGGTATCGCCCTGAACAAGGCGAACGGCGAAAAGGTCCACATCCACTTCCGCCTTAATTCCAACCGCACGGGTGATAAGGTTCTTGAAAGAACTATTTTCCGCCTCGGCTTCGCTGATGATGCCATTGCGAACCTGTTCCGCCACCAGTGAGTGATCTTCGGTGATCTGGTGAATTCCAGAACGTTCCCGCAAGAGATAGACGCGGCTGTCGCCGACCTGGGCGATATAGGCCCAACCGCCATCAATAAGCACCGCAGAAACCGTCGTGCCCATGCCGGCATAGTCGGGGTTGATTTCCGCTTCCTCGAAGACCTGCTGGTTGGCATCCTCCAAGGCTTCCTGAAGGGCAATGGGGATAGATTGTCGCGGGCCGGTATAGTAGGCGCTGTGCAGTGCCCGCAGGGACATGCGGCTGGCGAATTCGCCCGCGCTTGCGCCACCCATGCCGTCGGCGACCGAAAAAAACAAACCCCGCTCATCAATCAGCACCGGATTTTTGGGCGCGCACATGAGACAGGAGTCTTCGTTTTTCTGGCGGCGCAAACCGATATCGGTCAACAGGTGGGCCTGGAGATAATCCCCATACCAGGAGGCTTCAAAATTTCCGCCATCCTGCGGGCCGGCCACCGCGCCTGGAATTAGCTCATTCAACGGGCTTCTCCCTTTTTGCAACTTTCGCCGTGCCGCAGGAAGTACTGTCGCTGTCCTGTCATCCCAGTGGTGACCATCCAAGTCTCCGTGGCATTCTCCCCACTCTCAACGTGCAGCATCGCATATCTAAATATGCTAAAGCAAAAAAAGATGGACCGGGTAAACGCGCGTTTACCCGGTCCGGCAATATAGAATTGATTAGTTCTTGCCCCGTCCTGAAACGCCCTTCGTGGACTTCACACGCTTGGCTTCCGGCACGTTGGGCCGGAGCGAGCGGGAGGTCGCACCTGCACGCCACATTTCGCTGTCGCGCAGGGCGGCGAGTTCTTTGTCGAGTTTTTCTTTGTAGTTTTTGCCGCCTGTGGAGCGAAGGACGCGCTTGCATTCCTCGCCATTTCTGACGCGCTTGTAGAGTTCCTTGAAGACGGGCAGGGTGGCCTTCTTAAACTTGGGCGCCCAGTCCAGGGCACCGCGCTGGGCCGTCGCCGAGCAATTGGCAAACATCCAGTCCATGCCGTTTTCATCGACAAGGCGAATGAGGCTTTGGGTCAGTTCTTCCACCGTTTCGTTGAAGGCTTCCGCCGGGCTGTGCCCGTTCTTACGGAGCACCTCGTACTGCGCCTCCATCACGCCGGCCAAGGCACCCATGAGAATGCCTCGTTCACCAGTCAGATCGCTGTAGACTTCACTCTCGAAAGTAGTCTCGAAGAGATAGCCGGAGCCGAGGGCAATACCGAGGGCCAGGCAGCGGTCCGTCGCATTGCCCGTAGCGTCCTGATATACCGCGAAGCTGGAGTTGATGCCTACGCCCGCAAGGTAGTTGCGCCGCACCGAGGTGCCGGAGCCCTTGGGGGCAACCATGATTACGTCCACGTCTTCCGGGGGAATTACCTTCGTATGCTCTTTGTAGGTGATGGAAAAACCGTGGGAGAAATAGAGGGCATCACCGGCCTTGAGGTATTTCTTGAGTGTGGGCCAATAGCTTCGCTGGGCCGCATCGGAAATCAGGTACTGGATGACCGTGCCGCGCTCCAGGGCTTCCTCGGTGGTGAAAAGGTCCACGCCTTTTTTCCAGCCGTCCTTCTTCGCACGCTTCCAGCTTTCTTTGGAATCTTTGCGGAGACCGACGATGACGTTGAAGCCGTTGTCGCGCATGTTCAGCGCCTGAGCCGGCCCCTGCACACCATACCCGATAACCGCGATGGTTTCCTTTTTCAGGACCTTCTTGGCCTTGGCCATACTAAATTCTTTTCGCGTAACGACGTTTTCTTCAACCCCGCCAAAATCGATTAACATGTTTGCTTCTCCAGTAAGGTCAGAATTCGGCCCCGCCTTGCATTCGTGGGTTTTACGAAGGGAAAAGGCATTGGGCTAAGCATTGGTTGTGGCTCCGATTGGGCCGCAACGTTATCACCAATATGCGCACAACCCGCATATTGTAGTGGGCTACCGTGAATAATGCAAGAAAACTGTGCTACTGCATCTGCGTGGCGTATACAATCCCGCCGACAATGGCAGCGCCAAGCAGCACGGCAAAGGTAATCTTGACCCAGCTCCAGGGCCGTTCACCCTGGACTTCACCCGTGCGGGCGTTGACCATGAAACGATATATTTTCTCGTGGTAGCGGTAGGCGCTAATCCAGATTGGCAGGAGGATGTGCTTGAAGGTGATGCCGTGGTATTGGGTAGAGACGTGGTGGATGCGTTGTTCGTCGCCTCCAATATCCCGACAGATGGTTTCGCGAATAACAGGATCCATCTTTTGTTTCGCCTGCTCAAAGCCCGATGCCAGGTTGACCTGATAACTCTCCGCCTTGAAGCCGCTGAGATATTCATCCTGGTACGGTTCCAGATTGCGAAGATCCCAGGGTTCCAGGGCATCGGTCTTCTTTGGGGGCAGGGATTTGCTCGCCAGCACCAGGACATCGTCGAAAGTGTTGCGCACATGGCCGCTGGCGGGATACCACCGTGTTTTTCGTACCCGCTCCTGCCGGTGCTGGGTCTTTCCGTTCACCACGACCGTCCGCGTCACGGTGACCCAGTAGTGCTTGCCGCGC
This sequence comes from Candidatus Hydrogenedentota bacterium, assembly GCA_024280935.1. Lineage (GTDB taxonomy): Bacteria > Hydrogenedentota > Hydrogenedentia > Hydrogenedentales > JAEUWI01 > JAEUWI01. The sequence goes on along the minus strand of JAJRPE010000369.1, from coordinate 12,970 downwards.
TGCCCGGTGTAATCGCTGGCGGTGCGGCAGTCATAGGTCCAGTAGGGGATGTAAACCCCCTGGAGTCGCTCGGACTGCTTGGCCCGTTTTTTGAGCGCATTGGGTGCGAACCAGAGTCCGTGAATCCAGTCGCGAAAGGCCGTTCGCCCTTCTTCCCGTTTTATTTTGAAGGGCAGCAAGGCCTTGGGTTTGATCAGGCGTGTGGTGGTTCCCGTTTTTACAATGGGTGTGCCACAGAAGGGACATTCATCGGCGGCGACATGGGGATCCAGCGTGGCCGAAGCACCGCAGGAGCCACACTTCACCTCCAGGCGTTCCTCCATTGCTTCGCCGGATTCCGCGTTGGCAAGGGCCTGCTGGTAGTCCAGCTCGTCAATAGTCTCTTCGACGGAAGCAATCACGTTGTTGTGCCCGCAATAGGGACAGGTCAGGCTGTCGCTGCCCGGTGTGAATTTCAGGGAAGCCCCGCATTGTCCACACTCAAATTGTTTGTCCTGCATTTCTCAATATCTCCCAATGCGCAAGAAAAGAAACAGGCCTGTCTTAGAAATGGACGCTGTCCAGCAATTGCTCCAGCAATTTACTCGACTCTTTCTTCAGCCAGGGAATACCTTTCCGATAGTCCGTGACGTTTCCCAACTGCTCCAAATCTGGAGAGAAATCGGGGGAAGCTGACGGAATCTCCACGCTGTCCAGCCTGACCTCCGCGATCATTTGTATAGCATCTGAACCGCCCCGCTGCAAAGAGAAACGAAAGTACTTCGGCAGTTTTCTTCCATCATCAACGTCAACGTAATCTGAATACTCGTACAAAATCGCCATCGATGATGACGTGCTATCCGTAACGCGGATTCGCTCAAGTACCATACCTTCGCCGAATTTCAAGGTCACCTCACACTGGACAGCACCAGAATCTTCGTCGGCATAGCGATACGAAAACTTCCCCGTATTCCCGTCTTGTGCTGACTCCCTGGAAATAAGTTCCTTGCTGCCAACACCCTCTAATAGTGGAGAAAGCACCGTTAAGCCGGGAAAGAGCATTTGCCGAATGAACATGGATCGCCATGCACCTTCGTCAGGAGCGTAAATGTCCGTCTTGTTACCCGTCTGTTCGTAGCAGGCGTATCCATTCTTCCAGTAATCACTCGTCACCACCCCCATTGTTTCGCTTATGTGATACTCGCCCTCCTTTGAGAGGACAAACGCTAACTTTGATATAACATCCGTGCCCTTAGTTGGCCCAGGCAGTGTAACCTTGCCACTCCCCGAAACATAAATGAGGCCTTCCTCTTTCAAGCAGAGTGAGTCCAAGGGATCGGGAGAAGCCGACCAAGAATTTGCGACCCCAAATAAGACGAGGACAATCTGAATAGTCATCACACGCGCCCTTTCACAAATATAGCAGGTGCCATCCACCTGTTCTCGGCTCTGGGTCTCTGCTTACTCCTCTGTCCTTCACATCACCAATACCAGAACCCAATCATTTCTATTCACTTCTTGTGGACCATTTCCAAAGCAAGTCACTTAACCCCGCGCCCTCGCAGGCTGTCGTCGCGGTGCGGAAAGTTTGATCACCAACATCTCCAGCGCCAGCATTTGGTTAGTCCCGGTACTACGAATCATGAAGTGGGTTTCCGTACACAGGGCAAAGGCCCGTTTTAACTTGGCAAGCCCCAGCTTTCGGGCGAGGGGCATCACTTTTTTCCCGACAAACGAGCTTTTCAAGGGGGCATCGGTCTCGGGCATGGCCCGGTAGGCGCTGTCGAGGAGCCAATTGATGATGCCCATAATTTCATCGGGGCTTTTCCCGAAGTCACTGAGTTGAAACAGGGTACACAGCGCCTTCTCCGGGTCTGACGCCGCAATAGCATCCGTGAGCGCCCACACCGTTTCCTCGGCCACATCGGCACAGGCGGCCACCACGTCATCCTGCGTAACTTGGGGCGCGTCGCCCACGTAGGTACACACCAGATTAATGGCGTTGTTGATATCGCCCAGGCGACTGCCGCCCCGGTGAATCAATTCGTTGATGGCGCTGCCGTTTATTTCTTTGTTCAAGTTGCCAACTTCGGCCCGAATCCATTGGCTGAGGGCGCCATCATCCAGCTGGGGGCATTCCACGACGGCCCCTGCTTTCAGGCAGGCCTTGTAGAATTTTTTTCGCTTGTCGATCTTACTGGTGATGAGAATAAAGATCGTCGATTCGGAGGGATTTTCGAGATAGCCGATCAATGGATAAAGAGGCGACTTCTTTTCGCCGGACATGGCATTATAGCGATCCGCATTGCGCACCACGATAACCCGCCGTTCCACCAGGAACGGGAGGGTCTGGGCCTCCAGTACAATATCGCCGATTTTGGCCTCGTCCGCGTGAAAGACCCCCAGCGCCATGTCTCGCATGGAAGGATCCACATAGGTATCGATAATGCGTTCGACGGTCCGCTCAGCCAACAAGGGTTCCCAGGCCTCCTTCTGGAAGGGAGCCTTTCCCGGCCCGAAGAGCAAGACAGGCGGGAGGGTCTGATTTCCGATCTGATTCAGTAATTCGTTGGCGTGCATCGTAGTCCTCATATGACGAGCGCATTGCGAAAGTTGTGTCGCGTCGGGGCTAAGGTGGCCGAGCCACAACCAATAGTTTTGTGGTTCAAGTATTGTTTGTTTTAATTTGCATAGGCCTTCTTAATTAAGGCCTAAGTATGTGTTCGACAGACAAAGAGAATCAAGCCTTGGGCAACATCAGCCACGCCAGAAGCTATTTGGCCTGATCGCTACCAGGGCGAAACACGTGGCTTGGGTCCAGAGAAAGCAAGGGCGGTATCCCCTCGATCTGAATTCGGGCATCTTCCAGCACGCCTTCATCCGCCTTAACCAACGACAGGGACCACACGCCGCCCGATTTTGAAGCATTCTCCACGGGAAGGGTTGCCAGGCTTGACGACAGGGTGGTCTGTGTTGTGGCGACGAGCTTGCCTTCGGGATCGCAGACATTCGCCCGCACCGTTTCGCCGCCCGAGCCTTGTAGTTGGATCGTAAAGGACTCGGTATCTTCCGGCACTTGGAAATACAGTCTTTTGGCCCCTTGAATCGTACCCACACCCCGTTTCGCGTACACAGCGATAGGAACGTTGGAACGGGTGATCCCATAAGAGCAGGCACCAGAAGAAAGGCCGAGAAAGTACACCCCGTCGGCCTCGGGCGTAAATTGGACCAGGCCCGAATCGTCATGGTCGACATCACCATTCTGGATCACCCCATAGGCGGGACCCCGCAATTCCCAATGAAGGGGATCAGTATAGCGGCCCAGCGGAATGTCCTGCACGGTCATGGTTACCGCGACCCCCTTCTTACAGGCCAGCAGCAAGAGACTTGCACCCCGCAATTTTTGCAGCGGCAGGTCGATAGCCTTACCGATAGCATCGGCGCTTGCGAAGCCCGGCGTACCAATCCCACGGGACAACGCCGCAATGAATCCTTCTTCCGTCTTGCGTGGCGCATACTGGGCATCGAAGCGGCCTTCGGCAATGGCGGTGTTGGCCCACGTGAACCACTTCCAATAGTCTTTGTGGGTGTCCTCATATTTTGGCCCTTCATAGAAGATCCAATAGCCGTCTGTCAGGTCGGAGATAGCCACGGCATTTTTTCCGCAAAACTCCGGGTCCGCACCGTGAACCACGGGATCGATGCCCCCAGCGTAGAGGAAGGGTATGTTCATCGCCCGAGGTATTTCCAGGTACTTTTTGAGTTTCTCACGGTTGGCGGCAATGGAAAGCGGTTCGGGTGTGAACTCCGAAGGTCGGCCATAGGTCGTCTGATCCGCAATGACGATGGGACTCTGCTTTGTCCCTAGTTCGCGGTAGGCCGCCTCTTGAAGAAAGGGGGTGCCGGGCACCGGGTATAGCCAGAACTGAAAGGCCGGATCATAGTTGTCCACCGCCTCGCGCAACGTGCGACAACGGCGGTGCCATTCCGCGACCTGGAACGCCTCGAAAGGGTCGTGGAACTGCTGTTCCCGGAGCCAGGGGGCGCGGTCCTTAGGGGCCAAATCAGGAAGATCGATGCCCTCCGACGCAGCGAAGCGGTTCATAATGTCCTGGTCGTAGGAGAGCGAATACAGATTTCCGCCGCGCTGGCCGGGCGCGTAGTTCTCGTAGTCGAGAAAGACCCCGAGGAGGTGTTCATTTTCCGCGCTCATCTTCGCGTAGGCTACGATGTAGCGTGCCATCCATTCCCAAAGCTCGTCGGAGTTTGGACTCCACAGGGGCTGTTCCGAACCGCTGGCCCACACGACGCGCTTGCCTTCAGCCTTGGGGTCGTCGAGGCTTGCCGCCAACGTCCCCCGCATCCAGGGGAGGTGAAAGATGCCGTATTCGTCGCACCACGCCGTTACCTGCTTGACGGCATCAAGATTGTCGTAGCCAATACGCGGGGAATAGATGTTGAAGCCCGCCTCGGCGGCCTCCCGAATCATCCACTCCTCGACCACCCAGCCCTTGTGCGCTTGCATCACCTTGTCGACGACACACGTGAATTTCACGGTACGGCCCAAATCTTCCCGCCGCAGTTCCGTTGAGGTTTCGGCGTCTTGGGCTACGACAGCGGGCACGACCGCCATAGTCAATAGGATTCCCAGCATGGTGCGCATTGGATGGTCTCCCTGTGTGGTTTGAAAGTTAAACAGCTTCGCCGTAGCGCCTGTGCCAACGCTGACCAAGCATCAATCCTGTTGGACGTGCCGCACGATCACGAGGTACGAGTGTTCGTGCGCCTGGAGCAACAGTAACCTAATCAACAAAATACCACTACGGGTGCCACGGGTAGGCCCGCCCGGGTTTACCCGTGCAAACCCGGGGTCTCCCGGAACTGGATAGTCCCTTTTTTTGTCGGCAGGTACTTCACGGGTAAAGCCCTGAGAGGCCTACCCGTGGCACCCGACGTGGGTCTCTCCAAAAAAAGCACCAAAATAATTCCACCGGGGTCAGGAAGTCTGAGCTTGCGAAAACGCTTTCGCGGAAACGCCACTATTTCACTTTCGGGATACTGTCCCGCGCCGGTCGGTGGGACAGTTTCCGATTGCGGTTTGTCTGCATGAATTGGAATAGCGTCGTTGCCCAATCGGTAACTGTACCCGTTGGGGTAACGTTGGCGTGGGCGGGACACCCATTCAGGACTGGGGCCAGGGTTCCACGGTGCGATAGAAGATATCCGAAGCAAGTTGTTCCAGGGCCTCTGCGGCGGCACGGTTCTCCTCGTCGCTGGCAAAGGAACGGACCGTCGGCAGGAATACTTCCGCGTTGCCCCGCAAGCGGTCCGAAGACTGGCCCGCCGCACGGGTGTAGTAGCTGGTTTCCCCAGCCATGACTTTCTCTTCCCACAGTATTTCGCCGCTTTGCAGGTCCGTTACCCGCACGCCCGCCGTGATGACCAGCAAGTATTGGGTGACTTCATCATCTCTGTCGTAGGTGAGGCCCTTCAGGCGATAGTTCAGAATGACCCCCTCCAGGAGGAGGTCCGCCTTGTCAGGGTGAACCACATCAAGGCGGCTGTCATGAATAAACTTCCGCGTAATGGCGTTGGTCAAGGGGGCCTGAAGGTCATACTCCCGTGTCTCGTCATAGAAAGGGGAGACAGCGATGGTCTGGTACTGGGGATCCAGCGTGCTCTGGGTCGAATAGCCACAACCGGCAATCACGCAGACACCCAGCAGATACGCTGCGCAAAGCGTAACCCGGCGTATCATTGTACGGCCACCACATCGGCTTTCGGGCTGCCAATATGGCGAATGCCCTGGTGGGCCTCCAGGTGGTCGCGCGCCTCTGTGGCGGCATCGCTGTCGGGGTATTTCTCGATCAGAAGTTCGTAGTAAATCTTCGCCGCCGCAAATTTTCGGCGCTTTTCATAAAACCGGGCGTTGACGAGTTGTTGCTGTGCGATGCGTTCCTGCATCTCACGCTGTTTTTCCCGCAGACTGGCCAGGCGCTCATCATCGGGATAGCGGTCGCCGAAGCTGTTGATGGCATCAATGGTCAACTGGCTCGGTGTCTGGTCATACTCAGGCGGCAGGGACATGTCGTAGTAACATTCGGCCAGGCCAAAGCTGGCTTCATCCACCCAGTCCGAGCCGGGATAGTCCTCAATCACGCGGCGGTAATCAAAGGCCGCTTCAAGATAATGCTTCGTGGTGTAGCGGCACAGCCCCACTTGATACTGGGCTTTGGCCGCGTTGGCGGTAAAGGGTTGGTTCTCGATAACCATGGAATACACTTCCACCGCACGCTTGAGGGGGCGTTTCTTCCACAGGGTCCAGCGCTGCTTTATTTTTATCTGGCCACGCTCAAAGTAGAGGTCGCCAATTTCGTACTGCTTCTCGATGGCCTCGTCATAGTGATCCGTATCAGGATAGGCCGAGATAAGGCTTTGAAATTCTTTCGCGCCTTCCAGCCACTTGCCTTGGCCCATACGAATTTCCCCGCGCAGGAACTGGTTGTCGTCGAGAAGATCGCTGTCCTCATAGAAGTCCACGAACTTATTCGACTCGCGCCACGCCTTGCCGTATTCGCCTTCCAGCATGAGACCGCGGGCATGCTCCAACTGTAACTGGGGTGTTTCTTTCGGCAGTCGCTTCAGGTTGACCCAACGACCGGTTTGGGGTGTCCATGTCCATTGGGCGTAGGCATCAATGCCGCCCAAGCAAACTATCAGCGTCATGAGCAGGGCAATGCGGGTATGCATTGGCATATATCGTCTCCGGTCTTTCCCCGTCTCCAGCCCATGCTGAAGGGATGGCACCATCGCGGCGTATGGAAAAGACAGTTGCATTTGTCTTGAGTAAAACATTGATGCCCAAGCATCAAGATTCGGGGCACATCGATCCTCTTTAACAAGCGATACTAGCAGGGACTTTGCCGCTAAGGCAACTTACGACGGAGATGTGCCCGGCGTTTCGGGAGGTACTGGAGGCTGTCGAATGACCAGATGCGCACAGGGTCTTTGAAGGCGTGGCTTGCGACGGTGTGCCAGGGCAAACGACGCACTGGGAACCTTCGTCCCCTGCCCCGTTTTCGACGATTTCATGGTTATCTTTACAACATTGAAGCGCCAATGTCGATTTTCCGAAGGGCGCTAAACCTAATGATAAGTAGGTTTTCTCGCATTAACCTTGATGTATATGGCGTGTGTGGCTTAGAATACCCTGTCGCCCGGCGTTCGTCGGGTTTTGGAGTGCATGGCATTTCTTGAGTCAGCAATACGGTTCGCGTTTGCGCCACGCGTGTGCGTGGGCAACGTCGCAGAAAGGATAACGGTCCCTGGTGAGTGTAGAATCCGAGCCTTTGGATGAAGTGATGGTCCAGGAGTGGCTGGACGCGCTGGATGCGTTGGTGGATGAGGTGGGCGTGCATGCGGGCCGCGAGCTGCTGGACCGGCTTTCGGATCGGGGCTATGAGCGTGGGGTCCGTCTTCCGTTCACGGCGAACACGCCCTATATCAACACGATTCCCGTGGATGAAGAGCCAGCGTATCCGGGCAATCGCGAACTGGAGCGGCTGAATAAGTCGACGATCCGGTGGAACGCGATGGCCATGGTGGTGCGTGCGAATCGGGAGTGCGACGGCGTTGGCGGGCACATTTCGACCTATGCCTCGTCGGCCACGCTGTATGAAGTGGGCTTCAACCACTTTTTCCAGGGCCGCACGGAAGAGCATGGCGGCGACCAGATTTATTTTCAGGGCCACGCGTCGCCGGGCATCTACGCCCGTGCTTTCGTGGAAGGCCGTCTCTCCGAGAAAGACCTGAACAATTTCCGGCGCGAACTGGCGAAAGGCGGCGGCTTGTCGTCCTATCCGCACCCGTGGCTCATGCCCGAGTTCTGGCAGTTCCCCACGGTGTCCATGGGGCTGGGTACCATCATGGCGATTTATCAGGCGTGGTTTAACAGCTACCTGGAAGACCGGGGCCTGAAGGAAAAGAACGGTGGCCACGTGTGGGCTTTCCTGGGCGACGGCGAGTGTGACGAGCCGGAGGCCCTGGGTGCGATTGGCCTGGCGGTTCGGGAGAATCTGGACAACCTTATATTCGTCATCAACTGCAACCTGCAACGGCTCGATGGCCCGGTGCGCGGCAACGGCAAGATCATCCAGGAACTGGAGCGTATCTTTCGGGGCGCGGGCTGGAACGTCATTAAGGTCATCTGGGGCAGCGGGTGGGACGAGATTTTTGCGTCGGAACTGGGCGGTCGCCTGGTCCAGGTGCTGGAAAATGCGGTGGACGGCGATTACCAGAAGTTCACGGTGGAGCGGGGCGACTTTATTCGCGAGTGGTTCCTGGAACGGGATCCCGAGTTGAAGCCGCTGCTGGATACCCTTACGGACGAGCAGCTCCGCAAGATTAAGCGGGGCGGCCACGATCCGATTAAGATGTACGCGGCCTATAAGAAGGCGGTAGAGACGGAAGGCCGGCCCACGGTTATCCTGGCAAAGACGGTGAAGGGCTATGGTCTTGGCGAGGCGGGTGAAGGCAAGAATGTTACCCACCAGCAGAAAAAGATGAACGAAGATGAGTTGCGCGAGTTCCGTGGCAACTTTGGCATCCCCATCACGGATGATGATGTGGCCTACGCGCCCTTCTACAAGCCCGATGCCGATACGGCGGAGATGAAGTATCTCCAGGAACGGCGCGCGGCCCTGGGCGGTTACCTGCCCCGCCGCGAATTGACCGGCCCGCCCCTCAAGGCACCGTCTGACGAACTGATCAAAGAGTTCTTTTCGGGGAACGACCGGGCCGTGTCCACGACGATGGTCCTGGTGCGCATCATGACAAAGCTCCTGCGGGACAAGAAACTCGGCAAGTTGATTGTGCCGATTGTTCCCGATGAAGCACGCACTTTTGGCATGGACGGCTTGTTCCGCCAGGTGGGCATCTATTCGTCGAAGGGTCAGTTGTATGAGCCGGTGGATTCGGACAACTTGCTTTACTACCGTGAAGCGACGGATGGGCAAATCCTGGAGGAAGGTATTAACGAGGCTGGATCCATGGCCTCCTTCCTGGCGGCGGGCACGGCCTATTCCACCCATGGCATCAACACCATCCCCTTTTATGTTTTCTACTCCATGTTTGGTATGCAGCGCATTGGCGACCTGGTCTGGCTTGCGGGCGATATACGCTGCAAGGGCTTCCTGATTGGCGGCACGGCCGGCAGGACGACGCTGAATGGCGAGGGCCTCCAGCACCAGGACGGGCACAGTCACGTTCTTGGCAGCACGGTGCCCAACATGCTTTGCTACGATCCCGCCTTTGCCTATGAGTTGGCGATCATCGTGCAAGACGGTATTCGTCGTATGTACGAAAATAACGAAAGCATTTTCTACTACATCACGGTGGAAAATGAAAACTACGCCATGCCGACCATGCCCAAGGGCAAGACGGTGCGGGATGGCATCCTCAAGGGCCTGTATAAATTCCGGGCCTCGACGCTCAAGGGCACAAAACTCAAAGCCCAGTTGCTCGGCAGTGGTGCTATTATGAATGAGGTGCTAAAGGCCCAGGAAATACTGGAGACGAAGTACAAGGTGGCGGCGGACGTGTGGAGTGTCACCAGTTACGGCGAATTGCGGCGTGACGGCCTTGCGGCGGAGCGTTGGAATCGCCTCCACCCCGGCTCAAAGCAAAAAGTGCCCTACGTGACCAAGTGTCTTGGCAAAGCGGAAGGTGTTGTCGTGGCGGCGTCGGACTATATGAAGGTCCTGCCCGACAGCCTGCTCAAGTGGGTGCCCCAGGGCATCGAAAGCCTGGGTACGGACGGCTTTGGGCGCAGTGAGTCCCGCGAGGCCCTGCGGAATCATTTCGAGGTGGATGCGCGCTATGTGGTGCTGGCGACCCTCAACGCCTTGGCCCGCGATGGCAAAATCAAAATTGACGTGGTGAAGAAGGCCATGAAGGATCTGAAGATCGTCGCCAGCAAGAAAGACCCGGCTTCTTCTTGATTGGGCAGGCCCACGCTGGGTGCCACGGACAAGGAGCGATAGCGCCTTGCCCGTGATAAAGTCATGTGAAACAATGTAGGCAGTGAGTTTTTGCTCGTATACCGGTATTCGCACGGACAAGCCCTACGGGGCTTGACCGTGGCACCCGTAGCTGCTTTTCATAACGTCCAGGTGAAAACAAGAGTCATTGGACGTGAACGAACGCTTACAAACATATCACCGTGAATCGGCGGGAACTTCGCCGGTTCCGAACCATGCAGGAATAGTGATCAATGGCAACAGAATTCAAACTGCCTGAATTGGGCGAGGGTGTTAAGGGCGGCACGGTGGCAACACTTCTTGCATCCGTGGGCGATACCGTAGCCGCCGAAACGGCCGTTATTGAGATTGAAACCGACAAGGCCGTTGCGGAAATTCCGATTCCCTTTGGCGGCACGATTACCGCCATCAAGGTGAAGGTGGGTGACGAGATTACCGTGGGACAGGTTATCCTTGTCGCCGATGAATCCGCCGCCGGAGCGCCCGCCGCCAAGCCCAAGGCGGCGAAGGCCGCAGCGCCGACCCCGGATCCAACACCGAAAGCCGCTCCCGTCGCCAAGCCCGCACCTGTGGCCGCGCCGTCGGCTCCCGTGAAGCGTGCAGCCGGTGCCCGCGTTTTGGCATCCCCTTCGGTGCGCAAGCTTGCGCGCAATTTGGGCGTTCATCTTCAAGATGTGCCCTCGGCTGATCCAAGTGGCCGTGTGACTGCCCAGGATGTGGAAGCCTTTGCAGGATCCAGTGGCGCTGTCCCGCCACCCGCTGCCCATGACGCTGCCGCATCGGCCACACCGGTGGCCGTGACTTCGGGCGTGCCCGCTGTAACCGGCGCAACGAGCGACGACCGCTGGGGCAAGGTTGTGCGCGAGGGCATGAGCGGTGTGCGGAAGAAGACCGCCGCCCATATGACCCACTGCTGGACGACCATTCCCCACGTAACGCATTTTGACAAGGCCGACATCACGGCCCTGGAGCAAATTCGCAAGCAGTACGCACCGGCCATCAAGGCCGAGGGCGGCAGCCTGACGGTAACGATTTTCCTGATGAAGGTTATCACGGAGGCGCTCCGCCGCTTTCCCAAGTTCAATGCCAGCATCGACATGGAAAGCGAAGAAATCGTGCTGAAGCAGTACTACAATATCGGCATCGCGGTGGAAACGCCCGTCGGGCTGATGGTGCCCGCGATTCGGGACGTGGAGAAGAAGAGCCTGCAGGAGTTGGCCTTGGAGTTGCCGGGCATTGCCAAAAAGGCACGGGATCGTAAACTCACGCTTGAAGACATGTCGGGCACGACCTTTACTATCAGCAATCTCGGTGGCATCGGCGGCACGGGCTTTACGCCCATCATCAATTCGCCGGAGGTCGCTATTCTCGGTGTTTCTCGCTCGGCGGTGGAAGGTGTTTTCCAGAATGGCCAGCTCGTTCCCCGCACCATGCTTCCCCTGAGCCTGTCCTATGACCACCGCCTGATTGACGGTGCCGACGCGGCCCGCTTCATGCGTTGGGTGGCGGAAGCGCTGGAAAATCCCTGGAAGCTGATTTTAGAAGCGTAATGGCAATAACAAATACCGGAGAGTAGGAGGGCGGGTTTTCCTACCCGCCACAAAGCACACGTTGGGCCAGCCGATGCGCGCGGGTTCCAGGGAGAATTCGAGCGGCCTGTGCTGACAGCACGCAGCCCTTGTTGCGGACTGGAAAGTCCGCACTCCTGCCGCGAAAACATACGAAACAACCCCCGACGGGGAAGAGGATAAATCATGAGTAATCAGAGCACGCAAGTTGCGGTGCTGGGCGGTGGTCCCGGCGGCTACGCGGCGGCCTTCATGGCGGCGGATCTTGGGCTGGATGTCACCCTTATCGACGTGGAAAAAAACCCCGGCGGCACGTGCCTCTATCGCGGCTGCATTCCCTCGAAGGCCCTGTTGCACGTGGCGAAGGTCATCAACGAGGCCCGCGAGGCTGCCCACTTTGGCCTGAACTTCGCCGAACCTGAAATAGACATGGACCGCGTCCGCGAATCGACCGCCGAAGTGGTCGCACAGATGACGGGTGGCCTGGGCCAGTTGGTGAAGGCCCGGAATATTAATTATATCCAGGGTCGGGGCAACTTCGTGAATTCGAAGACCCTGGTGGTAACACAGGCGGACGGCAAGCAAATAAAGCTCGACGCGGAATATACGATTATCGCGGCGGGTTCCCGGCCCGCACGTTTTGGTCCGCTCATTGAAAGCGACCGTATCATGAATTCCACCGGCGCGTTGCTGGTGGAAGATGTGCCCGAATCCCTTCTGCTGGTGGGCGGTGGTTACATTGGTCTGGAACTGGGCACGGTCTACGCGGCTCTCGGCTCGGAAGTGACCTGCGTAGAGATGATGCCCGGTCTGTTGCCTGGCGCGGATCGCGATTTGGTGAAACCCCTGCATAAGCGCCTGGAAGGCCAGTTCAAGGAGATTCTCCTGAACACCAAAATTGCCGAAATGAAAGAGCAGAAGAATGGTATCAAGGTGGTCTTGGAAGGCGAAGGAATCAAGAAGGCCAACCGGGTCTTTGAGAAGGTCTTGATTAGCATCGGACGCAAGCCCAACGCCAGTGGCCTGGGCCTGAAAAGCACCAGCGTGGTGGTGAATGACCGGGGCTTTATTGAGGTAGATGCCCAACTTCGCACGGCGGACCCGAACATCTTTGCCATTGGCGACATGGTCGGCGGAGCCATGCTGGCCCACAAGGCGTCGGCGGAAGGCCGCGTTGCCGCCGAGGTTATCGCCGGACACAATGCCGCATTTGAACCCCAGGCGATTCCGTGCGTGGTCTTTACGGACCCCGAGGTGGCGTGGTGCGGCATGACCGAAGAAGAGGCCAAGGCCGAAGGCCGTGCGGTCAACGTCGCCCGCTTTCCCTGGGCCGCTTCAGGCCGTGCAACCACCATCAACCGCACGGAAGGAATGACCAAGATCATC
>JAJRPE010000368.1 GCA_024280935.1 Candidatus Hydrogenedentota bacterium | reverse complement strand
TTTGAGTGGTCATAAGGCAATTGCTTTCACAATCTTATGGGCGCTTTCTCGAGACCCCGTATTCTTCCAGAACGAACCGCCGCTCCCTAGTGCCATTCCACGAACGCTGGAAAAAATAGCCAAAGAGCAACCGATTCGAATCCTCGCTATGCAGCCCTATGATGGCATTCTGTCCAGCGTCTTTGCGAAAATTGCTCCCGGCTCCTCCATAGTCATTACACCATGGGAGGTGATTGGACGGTCGATTGACGAAATAGAATCTCCGGTGCCTCGGGTATGGGACAAGGACTATGATTTGGTTTTTATCACGGTGCCAGCCGGTACGGGGCAGGAGAGTGAAGAGCATTTCGTTCATGGTTACAGTAGGATGCTGGGCGACTTGCTTCGTTTCGGAAGTCAGAAGTGGGATCTAATCGCCGTTACCGCTTCGTTGGCGACGACGTTGGATAAAGATTGGCGGCGTCGTGACGGAATGGCGAAGATACTCCTTCGCGGAGTGGATCTAGCACCCCTTGAAGGCCGGGGCGGGAGCATTGAGGCGGCGACGCAAACGTTGCGAGAGTGGTTAAAGGAGCAACTTTGAAGTAGTACACACAGCATGGTGTGCATCCTGGATAGATTGGCCGGGTTGTACGCGTCCGTCATCAGGTGTTTACCTCTCTCCCGCGGAATGTCTTGCAGGGGCGGTATCCATCTATGGAGAGCGTGGTAGTCCATGCCGTGTTGTGTGATTTGAAATATTTGGTGACATTGAAGTAACTTGAAATCTTCAGACAGGAGCTACTCATTCCCATGAGAAAATCTATTCTATTCATTCTTTGTCTCCTTTCCCCAATTGCAATGGCGGAGTTGGTCTTCCCCGAGGTCGCCGCGAAGTTCGCACAAGACAAACCCAGCAAAGTGGTCTGTTTTGGCGATAGCGTCACCGGTGTCTACTACCACACGGGAGGCCGCCGCGCCTATACGGACATGGTCGGGATTGGACTTCGCCAAGCCTATCCCAACGGGGACATCACCGCTATCAACGCGGGTGTCAGTGGTAATACGACAGTCGATGCCCTGGCACGCATCAAGAAGGATGTTCTCGCCCACAAACCTGACCTCGTTACGGTCATGTTTGGTCTCAACGACATGACCCGTGTGTCTCTGGAAGACTACCGTGCCAATCTCAAGAATATAATCGCCAAATGCCGCACGGTCGGGGCCGAGGTCATGCTCTGCACACCCAACAGTATCCGCGATACGGCGAGTCGTCCCATCGCGACGCTGGAGCAATATGTTGCCGTGGTGCGGGAAGTAGCTACGGAAGAAAAGGTGCCTCTGGCCGATTGCTATGCGGCCTTTGAATACATTCGCACGCAGAACGCCCTCGACTGGGCCTTCCTGATGAACGATCCCATTCATCCGAATATGGACGGGCACAAGTTGCTCGCAAGGACCATCGTCAGCACGCTTGTGTGTGAGGGGAGGCCCGGTGCTAGTGTACCCGCGCCCCAGTCCGCCATTCCGCGCACACTCGACCGTATCACGGCGAAGAAGCCCCTCAGCATCCTCGCCATGCCCCCCTACGATACCCTGCTGACGAAGCTACTCGCTGAAGTGGCCCCCGGCTCTGCTGTGACCATGACCCCTTGGGGTGTGACGGGCCAATCCATGGCGGAAATAGAAACGGCATCGAAGGGCGTTCGCGGAAAAGGCTATGACCTCGTTTTCATCGCCGTGCCCGCCTCCGCCAGCGCCGCCACGACGGAAGCCTTCATCAACAGCTACACGTGGATTCTCAACAATTCCCTCAGCTTTGGCTATCAGGAATGGGATGTTTTTGCGGTACCCCCGTCCCTCGCGGCACCTCTGAAAGGCGATGAGGCCCAGCACGATGCCTGGCAGAAGCGCCTCATCCGCGCCCAGGATTTTGAATTGATAAAAGGCGAAGGCGGAAGCATGGAGGCAGCCGAGAACGCCCTGCGCACGTGGCTGAAAACGCAATTGGCAATGAATCACGCAAGGCAACACGGGGACTGACACGCCCATCATCATTCCTCGTTCCCACGCTCCGCTTGGGAATGCAGTTCAGGAACTCTGCTCCGAAGCGCCGGTGCGGATAATCAAGAACCTTCATCAAGGTCAGGACATACATCCCGGCCCTCCTACGCAGAGCGTAGGCACACGCATTCCCAAGCGGAGCGTGGGAACGAGAGATGTATTATGGCACCCGTGCGGGAAATTGTGGAGATGGGCTTGATTCGCAGCGCCTTGTGGTTTGTGATGATTCACGTTACAGTGTACGAACCGTAGGTTACGAGGACTATCACTGATGAGCATGCACAATCCCGCCCATCCAGGCGAAATATTGAAAGAACTGCTACTCGTTCCACTGGAACTGACGATTACCGCCGCTGTCGATCACTTGGGGTGAGCAGTAAGACCCTGTTCAAGGTGCTCAACGGGCGTGGTGCCGTTATGCCTGAAATGGCGCTGCGCTTGAAAATGGTGTTCCAAAAACCTTCAGCGGACCACTGGCCGAGTTTGCAAAAATCCCACGACCTCTTGCGGGCACGGCGAAAGAAGGATAAGTTTCTGGTCGAACCCCTACGGAAGGGGATCCCGGGAACGACCTGAAGCCAAAATATGACCGAGGCCTTTGTCGGCAGCTAAAGGAAATGTAAGCGTTCACAACACAGGTCACTATAATCGAAAAAAAGACCGTCGGGTGCCACGGGTAGGCCCGGTAGGGTTTCCCCGTGCAGATGCGCTGTCTTTGTTTTTGGGATCGTCTCCCTCATCGGTAGAAACTACACGGGTAAGCCCTGAGAGGCCTACCCGTGGCACCCGAAGGTTGTTTTTTAAGGGCAAAGATACCACGGACCCTGAACGGTTACAAGGAAATGAATAGCCATGCTCCTATTGACGAATTCCTGTTCCTCTTGGTTATTCAGAAATTGTCACAGTGTGGTTGCTGCGTCGGTGGCCTTGCTCGCGGCGATGGCGCTCACTCCGACGAAGGCCCATGCCGATAAATCGGTGCCTTGGGCAATGTTTCGCGCTAATGCCCAACACTGCGGCCTCAGCATTTACCAAGGTCCGAAAACATCGAATCAGCGGTGGGCATTGCGAACGGGAGACAAAGCGCCCACTTCGGCGGTGGTCGGGAGCGATGGCACGATCTATATCGGGGTTCATGACAAGAGCCTTTGGGCGATTCAGCCCGATGGTCGCGTGAAGTGGAAATTCGCCACGGCGGGCACCATGGGTTCATCCCCCGCCATTGCAGCCGATGGAACGATCTACATGCCTGATCACGTAGGAAACCTTTACGCCGTCAATCCCGATGGGAAGCAACGATGGATGCGTGCTCTGGGCAGCACGATCTATGCGTCTCCCACGCTCGGCGCTGACGGGACGATCTACCAAGGCGCGGACGATGGCATTCTCCATGCCATCAACCCCGATGGT
>JAJRPE010000367.1 GCA_024280935.1 Candidatus Hydrogenedentota bacterium | reverse complement strand
ATTGCTGGGACGTGATCTTGTGTTCCCGGAAGAGCCGCGTGAAGGCAATCCGAATGTGGTCGGCGGTCCGCTCCATATTGAGGAGGGCTTCCTCGGCGACGGAGCCGAAGGCCTTGGTCTGTTTTATTTCGAACTGGAGCTGGCTCATGGGGGGAGTATACGGGAATTTAGTTGATGTGTCAAGTATATAGCAAGGTTTGTGGCTGGTTGATAGTTCACGGCGGGCAGGAGTGCGGACTTTCCAGTCCGCAACAGAGGCGGTGTCATGTCAGCAAAGGCCGCTCGTGTTTTTCCATGACCCACAGACATCGGCTAGGGCAGCGTGTGCCTGCGGCGGGTAAGAAAACCCGCCCTCCCTGATGCCCGGTGGGCGGTTACAGACATTAATGCTCGGTAGCGTCTTAGTCTGAAAAAAAAGCTGCCATGCATTGCCATGGCAGCCTTGATTCGACTTGGGAAATTTACTCAGCGCTTGGGAATCTTTACCTTGAGCGCCTTGAGTTTGTCTTCGATCAGGGCAAGGATTTCTTTCTTGCGCTTTTCTGTATCGGCTTCCACGCGCACCACGAGTTTTGGGGAGGTGTTGGAGGCGCGGAGGAGGCCCCAGCCGTCGTCAAATTCGATGCGGGCACCGTCGATGGTAACCACGTTCAGGCCGAGGTCTTTTTTGAAGTAGTCGCGGGCTTCCGCGACGATGTCAAATTTGATTCTGTCGGCGCAGTTGTATTCCAGCTCGGGGGTGATGGGCAGCACGGGGATGTTTTTGAAATGGCTGCTCAGGGGGCGTCGGCTGGAGGCGAGGATTTCGAGGAGCCGTGCGCCGGAGTAGATGGCGTCGTCGAAGCCATACCACCGGTGCTTGAAGAAGATATGGCCGCTCATCTCACCGGCCAGTTGGGCCTTGAACTTCTTCATGGCCGCCTTGAGGTGGGAGTGGCCCGTGCGCCACATGATGGCCTTGCCGCCGCACTTTTCGATGTGGGCGTACATGCTGCGGCTGCATTTTACTTCGCCGATAATGGTAGCGCCGGGCTTGTCCTTGAGAATTTGCTCCGCGAAGACCGAAACCAAGCGGTCACCCCAGAGAGGATTGCCCTTTTCGTCGCAGCCGCCCAGCCGGTCCACATCGCCATCAAAGCCAATACCCAGGTGGGCCTTATGCTTCTTAACGGCCTTGATGAGATCCTGGAGATTTTCTTCTTTGGTGGGATCGGCGTGGTGGTTGGGAAAATTGCCATCCACCTCGCAAAAGAGGGGGATGACTTCGCAGCCGAGTTTTTCAAAAAGGGGCACCGCGACCACACCGCCCACGCCATTGGCTGCATCGACCACGACCTTGATTTTGCGGTCGAGCTTGATGCCCCGGACGATGCGACTGATGTATTTGGGCACGAGGTCCATGCGGGTGATGGTGGTGGTCTTGTTGACCTCGGGAAATTTTCCCGCTTCCGCAATCTTGCGAAGTTTCTGGATGTCCTTGCCGTAGATGGTGGTTTTTCCGACACCAATCTTGAGGCCGTTGTATTCTTTGGGGTTGTGGCTGGCCGTAAGCATGAGGCCGCCATCCACCTTGAGGGTGTTGAGCGCAAAATACAGGAC
The DNA here is from genome assembly GCA_024280935.1 of Candidatus Hydrogenedentota bacterium. Classification (GTDB taxonomy): domain Bacteria; phylum Hydrogenedentota; class Hydrogenedentia; order Hydrogenedentales; family JAEUWI01; genus JAEUWI01. The sequence continues at coordinate 5,883 of JAJRPE010000367.1, read as the reverse complement.
CGGACTCGGCACCTCGCCAATATCGATGACGTTGTAGCCACAGGAGACCAGGCCATCGATAAGGGCCTGCGCGTAGACCTTGCCCGTCAGGCGCCCGTCGCGGCCCACGACGACCGTGTTGTGCTTGCGCTTGCCGCGCATGTAGGCGGCATAGGCCTTGCCTAGTGTTTCGTAGGTCGTCTCATCGAGATCCTTGCCGGCAATGCCCCGGATGTCGTACTCCCGAAAAATCTCTGGATTCAGTTTCATGCGGCTCTTCCCTTCCACGGTTAGCAAACTGTTGCGCCTATGATAAAGGATAGGGCCGGGGACGTTCCACAGGAAAATAATTGACAGAGAGGTGGGGGTAATAGTGCGCGGTGAGGGAGAGGTGCCGTTTGGGGTAAAGGGCCCTGAGGGACGAAAGCAACTTCAGGGACGGTGTGTCGGGAAATGGTGTCACGCCGAAAGCCCCATGGCAGCCGCAGGGCCTTAAAAAAACAAGCGTCGGGTGCCACGGGTAGGCCTCTCAGGGCTTACCCGTGTAGTTCCTATCGGTGAGGGAGACGATCCAGATTCACAGGCAGCGCTTCTGCACGGGTAAACCCTACCGGGCCTACCCGTGGCACCCGACGGTTATTTTGTCGGCCCGTGCCGTGAACGCTTACCGTGTCCCTTCGGCCCCTTGTTCGTCTCTCAAGTCCCTGTTCGTCAGTGCTTGTGCATCGCGTAATGTTCTTTCAGCAGATCTTTGCCGAAGTCACCGTGGAAGTCGCGCCAGGTGGTGTGGGGGTGGTTGGCGGCGTTTTGCACGTTGTCGTATTCCAGGATGAAGGTCTTCCCCTGAACACGGTAGTACTGGGGCGTGCCACGCTCGGTACCGCCCATCCAGGCAAACTTGATGGTCGCTGGCCCTGCCTTGCGAATACGTGCAAGGCGCTGGGCGGCAATCTCGGGTCGTTGAATGTTGGCGTAGGCTTCGATGAGGCCAAAGAGCTGCTGTTGCTGCGCTTTACTTAAATCACCATAGGCCACACCCAGATGCTTCTGCTCAATGGCATCGCGCTCCGTGCCGCTAAGGATATCCTTCGGCGCTTCCGCGCTGACGATGGCCTGTTTGCGCTGTGTGCCACTGAGGGCGTTGACAAAATCGCGGCCCAGGTCTTCCAGCATACCCAGTGCGCGGAGTCCCTTGTGGGGGCCATCGGGGACATTGCCGGGGTTGGCGCCAAGAAACTGGGGCGAACTGGCAATGGCCTTGCCTTTCACAATCGTCCAATGGAGCGAGAGGTGGTGGCCCTCATAGCGAAAGGACCACGTGCCGTTCTTATCGGGTTTTCCGAAAATGGACACATGGTAGTCCAGCGGATCGCGATGGGTAGCCTGGGGGCCTTCAATTTCACGCAAGACCCCCTCCAGAGCGCGGATGGTCTCGGTGGTCTTGAAGCCGCCTTCGCTCAGCCCGGCTTGCAGGAGGGCCTGAATGAGGGAGTATTGCTCTTCGCGAAGGTCGTTGAAGGAAAGCCCCGGTCGCTTTCGCGGAATGAAATGCCAGTCCCAGCGCTCTTCATCGTCAAATTTGTACTGGACGATGGCGCGTTGGTCGGCATCGAGTCCGGCAAGGAGGGCATTGGCCGCATCGCTCAGATCGGCGATGGGGGCTGATGGTGCGGCGAGGGCGGAGAAGAGGATGAGGGCAGTGGCAGAGAGCATCATAGATTCCTTCGGGGTTCAAGGGGTGGACCGATGATACGAAAGAGGTGGCAGGAATGCAAGAGGGCCAGGATATGAATCCAGGCAGCGTGAAATTGTAACGAAGTGGGCGCGATGTGGTAGAATTTATGTGGAGTGTGCCTGTGGATATTTCTGATCGCATGGGCAGCAGGGGCTATGACCATAGCGCCAGATGATCTGTTTCGGTGCCTTTCTCCACAAGAAGCACTGAATGAAAAGCGTTTCCGGGGGGAGAGTCCGTCAGGGTTGATAATCCTGATTCTGGCTCTGCCACCTGAGCATGAGGTTGAATAGCGTAGCGTATGCAGAAAGAAGAATCCATCCAAGTTGAAGGCACCGTCGTGGAGCCCTTGCCCAACGCCATGTTTCGCGTTAAACTCGAAAATGAACACATGGTTTTGGCCCACATTTCCGGTAAAATGCGTAAATTCTACATCCGAATTCTTCCGGGTGACCGCGTAACCCTGGAAATGTCCCCCTACGATCTGAGCAAAGGTCGCATCACCTACCGATACAAGTAGCCTTCCGCCCGTCACCGGCGCGGCAATGCCTGATTTTCCCGAATCCAGCAAGCGATACGGGGGCGTTGTGTCGTCGCCAAACGAGAAACCTCGTTGGACTAAACGCTTTGGGGCTGAAAGAGCGACTACGAAGCTCAGTCGTGCCGCACGATCCCCAAAAGGCGAGTCCTGACGGGTTCGTGCGCTGGGCGCGAAGCAAGCAGCCTGGGCCTAAGAATAACTCGGTTGCGCCGCGTGTGTAAGGCGCTCTGGGAGCATTACGACACCATTGCTTCACGCTCACGAACCGACGTTGTCGGATCGCGTGGCACGGACAGGCCCACTCGCTCCAAGGCATCTACCAAGCCCACCCATCGTTGACTGGCCGTGATCCAATGCGCCGTTACGGCTTGGAAATCGGCACGTAGAGCGGTCCTGTAGGTCGTGGCTGCCAGTCTTTCTGGATGATTTCCAGGGGGCGATACTGGGCATGGATCGGCCCATCTTTTGTCAGCGTCACCGAGTAGAGTCGACTCATCCGTGTTTTGGGCTTCGACCACTGGTCGAAGACAAAATTGCCCATGCTGTAGATGATGAGGCCATCTTTATACCAGACCGCATCCTGCTGCACGTGGGGGTGATGGCCCGCCAGCACATCGGCTCCCTGTTCGATGACGAAGTGCCCCAGATCGATTTGCCGTTCATTGGGTTCGTCCTGGTACTCGATGCCCCAGTGCAGGGACACCACTACGATGTCCACCTTGGGTTTGAGCGCGGCAATGTCCCGTGCGATTGATTCCTTCTTCGCTTTGGCCGGCCCGATTTCAAAGGGCAAGAACTCCTTCGCGTAGGCGTAGGGAGTCTTGTGGTCGGCATAGGCCAGGAATCCAACGCGAATTCCTTTCCGCTCAATGATAAACGGCCCCTGCGGCTCGTCTCCCTTCGTGATACCCACGCCGGGGATTTTGTTTTCCGCCAGAATACGGCGTGTGTCATCCAGCGCGACCGTGCCGTAATCGAGGATGTGGTTGTTCGCGATGGAAACCACGTCAAATCCCCCGAAAACCAGTCCTTTTACCGATTCAGGTGGGGCGTTAAACAAATACTTTTTATCGAGGGCATCGCCCCGACCCGAGATGGGACATTCCAGATTGGCAAAGGCGATGTCTGCGCTTTGCAGCATATCCGCCGTGTTGTCGAAGGGATAGGTGAAATCCAGATTTCTTGACTTCAAGTCCCGCGCCACGTTGCGGGACATCATGACATCGCCAACGAGGGCCATCGTTATGGTGGGCCGGTCTCCCGTTGGGGTTGTAGCGGGTTGCGTCTTGATGGCGGGAGGCGTGACCGATTGCGTGGCGGCATTCGGTGTTTCGGAAGCCGGTGAATCCGTTGTCACCTGGGGCGTTGACGCAGGTGTTGTCGGCGCTTTCGGAGTTGCACGGTTTACAAAAAACAGCCCAAAAATAAAGGCGACATAGGCCACGCCGAGCAGGGGCGCGACAATGCTGCGGGATTTCTGATGTGGGGGTTCTTCAAGCGTCGCCGAAGCAAAGGCTGCCTGTTCTTCATTCGGACTTTCCAGCGTTTCCCCATCAGCGGGAAGGAAAAACTGCTCCACTTCTTCGACCGGAGCATCCTCCACGCGAATCCGAGGCCCTTCCGCCGATTGCAGGAGCCACTCGGGCAGGAGGTGGAGTCCCACGATATAGACGCAGAGGGCACCGTACATGCAGGAGAGGAAGAAGGTGAGGGGAAAATTCATGTCCCAGCCGAAATGGAGGATGTAGGCCGCGATAGAGACGGCAAAGAACAATACAGCGCCGAGCACATTCCGTGCGCGATGAAGGGCGGGCAGGAAAATCATCACGGGCACGATGAGGTAAACGTAGTAGTAGAAGGTGGGTGCCGTAAGAAAAAAAGCAGGGACAAAACCGAGGCCCAGGGCCTGCCAGGGCTTCATCTTGCGGGCGGCGATAAAGGTAATGACCAGCATGGCCGCCTGAATCTGCCACCACAATTCCTGGTGCGCCTTGAAGCCTTCCACCTTGGCCCCGAAACTCGCAAAAGGCCAGAGGAAGATATACTTGAAGCCAACGCGGGTGGTCGAAATATCGGAATTGTGTACGCCTATTTTTACGATGAACTCCTGCCACAGGGCCGGGCCGTAGTAGAGGTAGGAAAGCCCAAGGAGGAGAAAGGACGTGATCGCGAAGGAGGCAAAGAAGCGGACATAGTCGCGGTTAATTTTGCGGGTCGCCAGTAGTTCCCAGCACGCAAGGGCACCCAGTCCGAAGGCAAAAACGGCGGGAAAGACGCGGGCGGCAGCGGCATAGGCGAGCACCACGCCCGCTGTCTTGAAGTGTTTCTTATGCACCATGCACATGGAAATAATCAGGCACACAACCCAGTCCATACGCAACAATCCGCCCTTGATATGGACGAAGGCAGAGACGAAGTTCGTGCCAAAGAAGGCCACCGCAAAGAGGGCGGCCCACGGTCCAAAGGCCCACCAGATAGCCAGGAACATGATCCCGAGAATGATCGGATCCAGCGCGAAGAGGAAGGTCATGCCGCCTTCGCTGTCCGTGCTGATGGCGTTGGTCAGGGCACCCGTGACCATGGACCAGACCGGGGTGCCATTGTAACCCTTGTCGCGGAGCATCCGATTCCACTTGGCCCGTGGCACTTTTTCCTGGAAATAGAGGATGTCCTTCTTGAAGTCCTCCCAGCGTTCCGGCGAGAAACGCCCCTTAATCACGTCCTGATTCTTGAATACCTCCGCCGTGGGTGTATAGCCGTGGGTCTGGAGATTGCGAACCGCTTTGTTGGTATCGAAGACCTTTTTTTGCTCCTGATCTGCCAACAGGGAGGCCGCGTATTGGTTGTAGTAGCCAAGCTCCGGCGCATACTTGGTCCCCGTGTAATAGTGGTAGAAATCATGGGGATTCATGAAGGTGTTATAGCGCTTCCAGCCAAACTCAAAATAACCCGCCACCGCCGCTACCGCGATGAGGAACAGGGCCGTCCCGGTAACCCAGAGCTTCTTGCGCAACCCATGGCGGATTTGCATCCCATAGATGACAAGAAGGGCAATGGCCCCGGAAGCGAGCAGGGCCTTGATACATTCACGGAAGGTAGCAGAAAGCATGGGTGTGGGCGATATCCTGGGTTGGCCGAGGTTCTACGTGGGGCCAATAATACGCCAAGCCCGGTGGTGATGGGAAATGCGGGGAATTCCTTTTCGGTGGCCAAGGCTCGTTTTACATCGACGGGTGCTCAGGGACTGACGCGCCCCGAACCGCACGGATTATTTTTGTTATGCAGAATATCAAGTATTCGCTGGGGGCAACGGCAGGTACTTTTATCGGGCGTGGCTGTCCTGCGGTTTACTGAGTAGACTGTCGCGAACCGTGCAAACGACGGCACACACACCCGTTGAATCTCGTCTCTCTTATTGCAGTGATTGCTTAGTGGTTACTTGTTAAGTGCCAGGACATCGTGGACTGGGGGATTCTTTGGGGTAGATGCATTTCCACTCCCCTCCCCCCGGGGGGAGGGGATTGCTGTACTAATACACTAAACAAACATCACATACAGAATTGGAGCGCGTGGCTTCAGCGCAGCTTGTACTCCCACTCATCGATCACCTCCTGATCGAGGCGGACTT
>JAJRPE010000366.1 GCA_024280935.1 Candidatus Hydrogenedentota bacterium | reverse complement strand
CTCGACCTTGCCCACGAGGTCCGCGCCCATATCCGCACCCTTGGTGAAGATACCGCCACCGGAGCGCGCAAACAGCGCCACAAGCGAAGCGCCCATGGCATAGCCGTTGACGATGGTCGCGTTGCCATCAAAGAGCCAATAAACCACAGCCAGTCCCGACAGGGCAATACCAACAACGCCCATGCCCATCACGGCACCGCCGCTGATAGCAACATCCAGCGCGCCAGCGACACCCTTAGACTCGGCGGCCGCCGTTGTGCGCGCGTTGGCGCGGGTGGCAATGAACATGCCCAGGAATCCTGCACAGGCACTGGCCACGGCGCCCGCCATGAAAGCGACGGCGGTCTTCCAGTTCAATCCCAAGTCAGGATTGTAGACACCAATACCGACCAGAAAGGCGACGACCACAGCCGACACCGACACCACATAGATGTCCTCCCGCCGCAAGAACGTCACCGCCCCTTCCTGAATCATACGCGACAGGTCCGCCATGTGATCGCTGCCTTGCGGCTGAGCGAGCACATAGCGCACGAGGTAAACAACAAAGGCCAGGGCGATGCCTGACGCAACAACCGCTAGTTTAAGAAACGGGACTTCCATGACAAGGGATTCTCCTCTCCGAGTGTTTATCATGATTCAACCGGCTATCCGGTTTGAACATCTTGTCCTTCATAGATAAGAGCCGCTCGCGCCGCCATCTGCTCCGCCTCCTTCTTCGTCGAGCCAACTCCACGCCCTATCGGTTTCTCCCGCACGACCACCTCTACTTCAAACTCTTTCTGGTGGTCCGGCCCCTCAGCGCGAATAACGTCAAAACGGGGCAGGGCAATACGGAGACCCTGGCAATAGTTTTGCAGTCGGGACTTGAAATCGCCATAGCACTTCGCGGTGTCGGCCACCGCGACCTCGTCCGAAAACACCCGGACGACAAATCTATGGGCGCTTTCGTAACCGTTATCGAGATAGACGGCACCGATCAGGGCTTCCATACAGTCTGCTACTAGCGAAATTCGTGCCCGTCCGCCAGAAAGCTCCTCTCCCCTTCCCAAACGGATGAGCGGAACGATGTTTAGCGCTTGGCCCACGCGGGCGACACACTGGCGATTGACAAGGCCAGCCCGCATGCGGCTGTACTCGCCTGGAGAGCGATCAGGGTGAGTTTCGAAGAGACGGTGGGCGATGGCCAGACCGAGAACCGCATCCCCCAGGAATTCAAGCGATTCATAATCGAAGCTGTTGCGCTTCCTATCAACCAGGCTGGAAGCATGGGTCAACGCACGATCATACAAGGAGGCATCATGAATCTCGAAACCCAGCCGTTCCGCCAGGCCCCGCAATTCCGCGACGCGTTCTTCAGTTTCAGCCATATTTCGTAAGAATAAGCGATGCGTTATGACCGCCGAAACCCAGCGAATTCGACATGGTCGCCGAAACCTCGGCCTCACGGGCCTCGTTGGCCACCAGATTCAGCTGACACTCGGGGTCGGGTGTTTCATAATTGATATTGGGGGGAATGATTCCATCCCGTATGGAAAGCACGCAAACAATCGCTTCCACGCCCCCAGCCGCACCAAGGAGGTGCCCGATCATGGACTTCGTCGAGCTGGTGAGGGGCTTGTCGTCGCCAAAGACTGCTTGCAGGGCCTTGCACTCGCCCACGTCATTGAGTTTCGTGCTGGTCCCGTGGGCATTGAAATAACCAATGTCCGAGGGGTTCAAAGCGGCCTCGCGCAGACCTTCCTTCATTGCGGAGGACACGCCGGAGCCGTCTGGCCGGGGTGCCGTGATGTGGTGGGCATCACAAGTTTCACCCATGCCCGCCACCACACCAAGAATCTCCGCGCCACGCGCTTTCGCATGGTCCTCGGACTCCAGAATCATCACGCCCGCCCCTTCGCCCATAACGAAACCATCCCGATCTTTGTCGAAGGGACGGCTTGCCCCTTCCGGGTCGTCATTTCGGGTGGAAAGGGCGCGCATGGAACAGAAACCAGCCAAACCAAAAGGAAACACCGTTGCTTCGGAACCGCCAGCAACCATCACATCGACCTTGCCCAGACGAATAAGATTGGCCGCATCGCCGATCGCGTGGGTACCGCTCGCGCACGCCGTCACGACGCACTTGTTCGGACCACACAATCCATGACGAATCGCCACCGCGCCCGCCGCCATATTGACCAATCCCTTCGGGACCATCATGGGGGAGACACGTCGCGGACCGCCTTTCTCCATTTTTACGGAGTCCTCGTTAATCTCTTTAAGACCGCCAATACCAGAACCAATGATTGTGCCACAGCGGAAAGGGTCGAGCTTGTCCATATCGAGGCCGGCCTGCTTCCACGCCTGATCAGAAGCCTCAATGGCAAATTGGCTGTAGCGACTCATGCGCCGCAGCTCTTTCTTGTCCAACCCGTCCGGGTGTACATCCTCCGCGACACCCGCGATATGGGCGTTGAGACCGATCTCCTCAAAGGCATCGACCTTGCGGATACCCGATTTTCCGGCACAAAGATTGTCCCAGAACGTCTTGATATCATTGCCTACCGGCGATACAACGCCAACTCCGGTTACCACTACCTTCGTGCTCATCGGTACCCTTAATGTTCAAGACCCAGTCCAGAGGTTCCCCCCGGACTGGGCGCTGTAGCGTTAACAATCTATATTTAAAGCACCCGACAGGGTATTCAGTAACCCTGAACTAGAGCTTAGACTGTACATACTTAATTGCGTCCCCAACCGTCTCAATTTGGTTCGCATCGTCGTCGATGTCAATGTTGAACTCTTCTTCAAGAGCCATCAACAATTCGGTAAGATCGAGGGAATCGGCACCAAGATCTTCCATGAAACCGGCGTTGGGAACTACTTCCTCGGCACTCTTATCGAGACGCTCGGCAATAATATCTTTAATTGTCGCTGCAATGTCTGCTTCGCTCGCCATTCAATACACCTCCTTTCCTACTGGAATTGGTTAACTCGTAATTCTCGTAATCGGAGCGCAAGTATATCCTCTACATGGCCTTAACTTCAAGCCGCCGCAATGCCTTGGACACCATGGAACACTGCACAGGTGTGCCCACATTAAACAGAACAGGACTGCGCAACAATGAGCACATTTGCATCCCAAAGCGTGCCACCCCGATGCCCACGAGCCAGATCACCTGCCAAATAGCTGTTCCTACCCGAAAACTATCCCGTGAACTGCGTTCGGGGCGACATCGAAGTATAGTAAAACCCTTTTTCCCCGTAAACATTCGTTTAACCCACACGGGCATCAGAGGCTAGCCTTGTGGTTGAAGGGTTTGTCGGAAGTGTTTGTGTAGGGGGTAGAGGTATATGTTTTTGACGGGTGCGGCGTTCTGGTGCTGGCAGTCGAGTTTTCCGCGGCCTTGGGTTTGTCCGATATGCTTCCAGTTAGCGGCGCGGTAGCAGGCACCGGTAAATCGTTGACGTTCCACGAAAGTCTCCAAAAGCACGGGTTGGTATTGGTATCGGGCGTG
>JAJRPE010000365.1 GCA_024280935.1 Candidatus Hydrogenedentota bacterium | reverse complement strand
GTATCGTCATTTTACCGGTAAGGTGTTGGCGCATGCGCATTCCACGTTGCGGCGAAAGCGCCGGTACAGACCAAGAACAAGCAGCAAACCCGCGAAAGTCACCAGAATCGGACTCTTCATCCACAACGCCGCCAGTAAGATAATTGGCAGGAGTGCTATACGAACGAGGGCGGCAGCTATGGGGCGCGTTGCAATCCAGTCGGCCAGGGGGGGGCTGACCTGATAGTAGGCATCCACCGCCATGGTGCCCACGGGATTGGTCAGGAGCCAGTGATCACGGAAATTTCTGAGCACATTAATTTCCGGCGCGAGGGGTGTTCCCGCAGCGGCCGTTGCGATGAAGCAGGGACCACCAATGCCACTTTCGCCATCCTGCAGGAGGAAAAATCCGAGCAGGGTGAAGAGGCCTGTCAAGTCCTCCGCTTCGGGCAGCACGTAGACCGTCACTGGGATGGTAAGAACGCGTGTGCCCGAGAGATCGGCGGCGAATACGTTCACCGGTCCTTCCGCCACTGCCGTAACCAAACCGTCCGAATTTATCGAGGCGATAGTGGGATTGTTGGAGAAAAACTGGAAGTTGGTCTCATCGGGATCTTCGCTGCTGACATTGAGCTGGACGCTGTCACCCACGGCGACAAAGAGTCGCGACGGCGACACGGTCAACTCGGCGGCGGCAGTGGTAAACTGGCCCGTGCTGCTCGTCTCGTTCTGGTTCTGGTCGATGGCACGGACGGTATAGCCATAGGTCGTGCCAAAGGCGAGGTTTGTCAATACCAGCGATTGGCTGGTGCCCAGCGCGGGAACCGATTGAACCGATTCCACTTCACCGAATGTCAGATTCAGCGTGACGTCGGCGCTGGCAAATTCATCGGTCTCCCAGCGAAGCGTGGCGGACTTGCTGGAAACTGCATCCCCAACCGGTCCAACGGTAAAGATGGGCGGGGTGCTGTCGATAGTGGCTGTGGTGCTTACCGTAAGAGGAACGGCGGATGCCGGGCCGTTCCCGGAGGAATCGGCGGAGTTTACGGCAAATTCATACTCCCTTTCCGCGCTCAAGCCACGGACGGTCACGAGGTGCTCGATCTTCAACAGGGTGCTTTGAAACTCCTGGCGATCAACAGAATCGACGAGTCCATAGCGCATATAACTATCCGCCAGCTCGTCCGTTGTCCATCGTACCGTAAAGCCTTCATCGGTTATGCCCACAACCTCCGGGCCATCGATAATGTTGGGCGTTACTACGTCCGGTGTGGCATCGGTTGTGAAGACGAGCGCCGTACCGATTCCGTCGCCTGGCTCAGCCGTTGAGTCCGTTGTTGCCGACGCGCCTGTGATCGTTGTTGAGGTGCAGGAGAATCGGTAGGTCGTCCCGGCCTGGAGCCCCGTAAGCCTGAGTTGATGGGCCAGAACCTGTGCGCTGGAGGCTACCGACATCACCGGCCCGTCGGCCTGCCAGAACTGTACGGCGGAATCGCCCGTCTGGTCCGTCTCCCAGTAGATCGTCGCGGTCGTATCGGTCTGGCCAATGGCCTGCGGTGCGCTTGTGAATATGGGCGCGTTATCCGACGATTCCGTCCGGGTTGTGGTGGAAGCAAGGCCTGCACGGGCGGTTCCGTTGTCCAGCCAGTCCGTGGACTGAGCCTCGATGGAATAGGCCGTTCCGGGACGCAGGCCGACGAGGGTGATCAGGTGCTCGCGACGCAGTCCGGGGAGGGACTGTGCAAGCTCCGTGCCGCCATCTTCGCTGAAGGCAACCTCGGTGGTGGCGGGTTTGTCTGTCGCCCAACGCAGACCGATGGACGTATCCGTCAGCCGGGTAAGCAGCACGCCATCTACGATACGGGCGGGTGCCTGGTCGGCTTGGGCGGGTGTGGTGGCGGTCAACGCTACGGAACTTAGATTGCCAGAGCTATCCCGGGTGGTTACGAGTAAGTCGTAGACGGTTCCGGGTAGGAGATCATTGATTGTCAGGGCCTGTGTTCTTGCGGCCTGCGGCGTGTCGATGGTGGTGTTGCCCGTGTCATCGCTCAGCAATACTTCCCCGAAGGCAACCTCATCGGTGCTCCACACGAGAAGCATTGACGTGTCCGAAATACCTGCAACGACCGGCAGCGCGACAAAGCTCGGAGCCGTCGCATCTGGAATTCCCGCAGTGACAAAGGAAGTCACAGAACTGCTTCCCGTCAAGGTGTCGTCACCGGGGTAGACGGAGTCGACGCGCAGAAAATAGGTGGTGTTCTCGGCGAGTCCGCTCAGGAGCACTTGATGGGCATCGTTGGCTGCTTCGGAATTTACGGAAAGATCCAGAGCCGACTGGCTGGTTCCGTAGCGGACCGTACCTATGGAAGGCACCTGCGTCTTCCAGGTAATCAGCGCGGAAGTTTGCGTGAGTCCGCTTACGGTGATGCCCTCGACAATAAGCGGTGCGAAGGGCACCGGATCATCCAGTATGGCTGCCGCATCCACTTCGGCCTCCGACAGCAGGTCGTCCCCATCGCTGTCGAGCGCTTGAAATTGTTCCAGCGTCAAGTCAGGAAAAACGGTTCCTGCTTCGCTTCGGCTCAAGAAGCTGTCGGCATCCGTATCACCGTCTGCAAACCCATCGACGAGTGTTTCGGCGGCTGTTTCGAGTTCCGCGTCACCCACGGCGGCAGCAGTATCCACTTCCGCACGTGAGAGCAGCCCATCGTCGTCCAAATCCAGTTCCTGAAAATCACCTAAGGTCAGTGTTGAAATGCCGCGCACGGCCTCCTCGCGGTTCACGAAGCCATCGCTGTCCAAATCGGCGTCGAAGAAGAACTCCACAATCAATTCCGCCGCCGCTTCCAAATCGGCATCCCCGGTTGTTGCGGCGGTGTTCAGTTCTTCTTCAGCGAGCAGGTTATCGCCATCAAGGTCCAGGCCCACGAATTCCTCAAAGCTCAATTCGGGGTCAACTGCTTCGGCTTCGGTCCGGCTCAGCGCCCCATCCATATCCGTGTCGGCACCCACAAGGTCATCGATCAAGGTTTCGGCCAGCGTTTCCAAGCGAACGGCTCGCGCGGTGGCCACTTCGGAAATCTCCGCCTCGGAAAGGAATCCGTCTCCGTCTCCATCCATCGCGCTGAACTGGTCAACGGTCAGGTTCTGAAGGGCCGCGTTTGCTTCATCCGAACTCAACAACCCGTCTTCGTCGGCATCCGCGCCGCTGAAGGCGTTCAACAGGGACTGGGCCGCACTCTCCAGTGCGTCGTCGCTGATGGTTGCGAAGGGCAGCAGCTCTGCTTCCGAGAGGAAACCATCCGCGTTTCCATCCATCCCGTCAAAGCGGCTTTCCAGTAGCTCGGGCACGAGCACCTGTGCTTCCGCCAGGCTCAACAGGCCATCGTCGTCCGTGTCGCCGGTGGTAAAATTGGCGAGCAGCGTTTCTGCGTCCGCTTCAAAGACGGCACTCGGGTCGAGCGGGGTCACCGTGATTACGAAGGCTTCCGTATCGCTCTGTTGGGGCGTTCCATTGTCCTGCACACCGGCCACCACCGCATAGTCCCCGGCATCGCCGAGCGCGGGCGTGTAGGTCAGCGTGGCGGTCGTGGCATCAAAGGCTGCACCCGCAGGCAGCATATTCATGAAAAACAGGATGGTATCGTCGTCGGGATCGGTGCCGCCCAAGGTCAGGGTGAGGGTGTTTTCTTCCCGGATCTCCACATTGCCCACCGCATCCAGGATGGGTGTACGATTCGTATTGGTGACGGTAATGGCAATCGTTTCCGTGACCATGATCGAGGCATCGCCACCGTCCACGGCGGTGAACACGATGTCGCTATAGGTAGCCGCCTCCTCAAATCCCGGGGTCCAGGTGAATACCCCAAAATCGGCATCGAAGGTTGCGCCCGAAGGAAGATTAGCTGCACTCAGCACCGCCGTTTCGTCATCGGGGTCGGTGGCCCCCACGGCAAACAACAGGTTTTCCCCTTCGCCCACGATCTGGTCCCCAATGGTTATCAGCACGGGCGGATCATTTACGGGGTCGACGGTCACGTTCACCAGAATCAGATCGGTGCCCCCGTTGCCATCGCTTACTTGCACACCAAAACTGTCGGATCCGTTGAAATTTCCATTCGGTGCGTAGCTTACCGTGGCACTCGTGTCCATACCGACGACTGATGCGGTGCCGTTGGCTGCCGAACTTGCCACAGTCCAGGAAAGAGCATCCATGTTGCTATCGCTTGCGTTCAGCGTCAGCGCAAAGACCGTCGGTGCGCCATCTTCGCTCATGGAGACCGAAACGACATCGCCCTCGGTGATAACAGGCACACTTTTGCCTTTTTCGGGCTGCGGTGAGTGTCCATCGGCGTGCTCTTGTGCGTTGATACCCGATGTCGGCAAAAGCGCGACGCAGAGAAACCCGATAAGCAGTAGAATCCTGTTTTTCACGAGTGAATAGACCTTTTCTGTTGTTATTTTTTGTGGACCCGAATTATAAATGACACAACGGGCCAACGGACAAAAACCAGTTACTGCGCGGCATGCAAGTCGCCAGCGTAGAAATCAAGTAAGCGTTCACGGAACGGACAAGCATAGTCGGCAAAAAAGACCGATGGGTGCCACGCTATGACCATGACCAGACTACGCGAAAGTGGAACCCTTGTCAAAGTCCAAGCTATTCCGACATTTTAGCAGATTCGCCTATTGCCACGTGGTTTCGCCGCACACTATTAATTTCGATTGCCATGTAACACTATCTTCCTTGTCATGGTACCATTATTGAGGTTCGGGCTGGACCCGTTGGCGCAAGAATTACACGACCAGGATCGTGGAGGTTACGACCCATGAAACGCACTTTCAGTCATTTTTTCATTGTTCTTTTATTCGCTTCGCTGACGGGATGTCCGCTGCTGAATAACATAAATCGCACCTTTACCAGTGCCGACCTGTCCGGTGGCGGTGTTTTCGGCACTGCGGCGGAAGATGGCGGGGCGGAAGCGGAAGTCGGCGATGATGGTGGCCGTGATACCGAACGGACTGTCGTGGAACCTGACGTAATTCGCCGAGAAGGAAATCTGCTCTACATTCTCAACCAATATCGCGGTTTGAGCATCGTAGACTTGGATTCAGATATCCTGCTGGCCCAGATACCAACGCTGGGGAGTCCAAAGGATCTGTATTTCGCGGAGGGCGTTGCGTACGTTCTGGTGGGAGGCATTCAGAGGACGGTGACCGAGGAGGATTTTTCCCAGGCAGAGATGGGTTCGCGGGTTTATGCGGTTGATGTGGCAAATCCTTCGGAGGCGGCAATTCGTTCCGAGTTGGACCTTTCGGGGAATCTGGTGGACAGCCGCTTGGTGGGCGATATCCTTTATGTCGTTACGGCGAATTATGGGTATTACTATGGACCCGAGCCGATTTCGATGATGCAGATGGGTGATGCTGAGGAACCGGGCAGCGACGTGTCCGAGCCAGTGGACCGGATGCAGATGGGCGAGACGCAGGTGACCAGTATCGACGTGTCCGATTCTGGGGCCATGGTCCAGGCCGACCAACTTTCCTTTGCGGGCACGGGCCAGGTGATTCACGTAACCTACGAGGCGGTCTTCGTCGCGACGAGCGACTGGAGCACGGATGAGACGACCATCGTGTATCTGGACATCACAGACCCGGCAGGCACGATCAAAGAAGCGGGTACTCTGGGAGTGCGTGGTTATGTAAATGACCGCTTCAAGCTGGATTCCCAAGACGGTGTGCTGCGCGTTGTCTCTTCCGAGTGGCAGGGCACGAATCAGGTTTACGTGAGTACCTTTGACCTCACGGATGCCACGCTGCCCCGGCTGGCGGAGATGCGCGTGGAGGGCGCGGAAGGCGAATCTCTTTTTGCCACCCGTTTTGATGGCGACCGGGTCTACGTGGTGACTTTTCTGGTGGTGGACCCGCTTTTCGTTATCGACCTGAGTGACCCCGCGAACCCAGCCCTTCTCGGGGCCTTGGAAGTTCCCGGCTATTCGACCCATATTGAGCCCCGTGGCGACCGCCTGATCGCGCTGGGGGTGGACGACACCGATGGGCGGCAGGTGAGTGTCAGTATCTTCGATGTGTCAGGCAATGGTGCGCCCTCGCTGCTTGACCGCGTGAGCTTTGGTGAAAACTGGTCCTGGTCCAGCGCCTACAGCGACGTGAAGTCCTTCACCATCCTGGACGATGTTCTGATTGTGCCCTTCTCTGGTTGGAGCGGGAACACAGGCGGTTTTGATCGCCTCCAGTTTATCAGCTACACCGAAGACAGCCTGGCCCTTCGGGGTAGTGTGGATCTGAGCGGTAACATTCTGCGCTCCTTCGACTATGCGGCCAGCTACTATGGGGTGACGACGGAGCAACTGTCTCGTATAGATGCCCAGGATCTCGATAATCCGACGGTGGTGTCGTCTATCGTTCTGGCGGAGAACCTGGTGGACTTCCTGCCCGTTTCGGAGGACTTGGCGGTTGAATTGATTGCCCGGCAGGATGATGGCCGGGTGCTGGTGCGCACCGTGGATGGCTCCCAGGAAATGCTGGGCGAACTTGCGATAGATTCGGGCTACTATCAGGGGGCGTGGATACACGGAGACAGCCTGGTGCTTGCGGGGGTGGTCTGGGAGGAGAGCGCTGGCTATGTCGTGAGCCTGGTGGACCTGAGCGATCCGAGTGCGCCCGTGCTGACCGAGACCATCAATGTTGCGGTGGATCCCTGGTACGCCTACTATGGCTTCGACATCTTCCGTGGTGGCGGCTTCCCCGAAGATGGTGTCGCAGAAAAAAGCATCATGGGCTATCCCTATTACTACGGCGGGGGCGAAGATTCCGCCTTCCTGCTGGGGGATACGCTGGTGCTTCGGTGTTTTTCCGAACGCTTTGACCGGGTGATAGGAGAAGAGGATGCCTATCAGGGGCTGGCCGTCGTCGATCTCAAAACTGCCGCTTGGAAAGAAACCATTGGTCTTGGGCACACCAATGTGGTCTCCCTCGACGCACGGGGCGACAAGCTCTATCTGGGCATCAAGGAGTCCGTCGGATTTCAAATGATGATATCTCCTATGGCGGCGTACTACGTTCAGGAACTGGACGTGCCCAATGGGAGTGAAGGGCCGTCCGTCAACGTGCCCGGTGCCTTTCTTGATTACGACCCGGCGCAAGACCTGTTGACCCTGCTCGATCACCAGTGGGCATTCCAGGGTGCGGTCAAGGTAAACTTGGAGACCGTGCGCTGGAGCGGCGATCAAAACGTCGCGATCCTGGCGAGTCTGGAACTGCCCGAATACAGCTACAACCACCAGGGGCGCGATGGCCGCGTCTACTTCGAGAGCTATGAGGACGGTGCCGCCCTGTACCAGGTGGTCGTTGGCAATGACGGGGCCATGTCCCTGTCAGCCCCCGTGGATTACGGGGCGAGCTATGGGAGCCTGATTGACGTTACGGGTGACCATGCCTTTGTCAGCATCGCTGGGAGCGCCATCGCACACTACACCTTTGCGGACGGGGTCGGCACCCTGACCCAACGTGTCGAGCTAACGGGCTACCCGTCAACGGTGCGGATTGGCAGCAACGCGGCCTACCTCCCGCTGGGGTACTACGGGTTGCTCACCCTGCCGCTTTGATTTGCCAAGGTTCGTCCAGTTCCCGTTGTCACGTTCGCCTTGAAATTAAGGGCAGATTCCGGGTGCCACCGGTAGGCCTCTCAGGGCTTACCCGTGCAAATATATGGGAGCGGGAGGTCCAAAAGGGCGAAGCTCAGTCGTGCCGCGCGATCCCCAAAAGGCGAGTATCAACGAGTCCTGACGGGTTCGTAGACTCGCCGTGGAGAGTTTGCTGCGGCAGGAGTGCGGACTTTCCAGTCCGCAACAAAGGGAGTGTGATGCCAGCACAGTCGGCTCAGGTCTTCGGTTGAATCAACGGGTGCCTTGTGTCGGGCAGGAAAACCCGATCTCCTGATTGCCGTGTTCGGCTTCTTCCGCCTTCACGCCAGCAGGGCAAAGCCGCTGACGGCGCAGTATCTCAAGCGAACATGGATAGCACCGGACGCAATACATGCGTCTGGAATCGGCAAGCTCGTCATACTACCTTTGCGTTTGGGCGACTCGACATCGGCCCACTGGGTGCCATCCGGCGAAAGCTGATAGATCGGAGTCTTGTCACTATCGGGCGAATTCAGCACGGCCAATCGACGCGCCTTGTTTTCTGCCAGGGACAGGGGGAATTCGTAGACGAGTTCCTTGGTGTAGTACCAGTAGTTCTGGCACCACTGTGCGTTTGTCGTAACGCGATAGGCATCATCCCCTTCGCCCACCAGGACCTTCCAGAGGGTATCCGTGTCTTCAAAGGGCAGGCGCAGTGGTTTGGGTTGCAGTTTCGGGGGTGTGTTGGCCACGGCATAGCCTTGGCCGATTCGTCGGAAGACACGAACGGCCAGTTTGCCTTTGGAGAATCCATAGATCCAATAGCCCGGATGCTCCGTGCCCCAGGCTATCGGATTGGCCGTTGTGATGGTGGCCTGGGCGATGATGCTTTGGGGCAACTGGAAGCATTGGTCTTCGTTCTTGTGGTGGTGCCCGCCAATCATCCAGACATCGCCGTCCACATCGGAGAGGGCGTGGCGGAAGGCCTTTGTGACACCCCGCTCGTTGGTGACCCGTCCGAGGGAGGGCTGGTGGCAGACGGTAACCAAGGAGCGTTCGGGGTCGAAACGCGCTTCGACTTCGCGGCGGAACCAATTTCGTTGTTCCTTGTCCGGGTTCCCGCAGCTTCCGCCATTGAGAAAGATGAAGGGTACGCCCTTTACCTCGAAGGCGTGGTACTCGGGCCGGTCAGGGAATACGTCGTGAAAGAGTTCGGGACGGTCTTCCTGGGGATGGGTATCGTGGTTGCCCAGCGCCAACTTCACGGGAATGTGTTCCTCAATGCGGTCAACATGGGTCTTGATGGCGCGAAACTCCTCCCGTGCTTCTTCACGCTGTTTCTCACCCGGCACCTGTCCAAAGTGATTGGAGGCTTTGCAGATGAGATCACCGGCGACCGCGAAAAAGGCCGGGGCGTGATCCATGCGCCGTACTTCTTTCCAGACCACGGGCAATATTTCGGAGCCTTCTCCGATTCCGTAATGGGTGTCGGCGGTCCAGATCGTTGTGAATGAATCGGGCGCGGCCGGATCAAAATGGGCGGCGGCGAAGGCGACTTTCAAGGTGGAATGGGGGTAGGCCGGTGCCGCCTGAAGTATGTTGGGGAGAGCGGCCATGGCAAGCGCGGAACCCGCGCTGCCCTTTAGGAATGTACGTCGTTTCATGGGTTTGGAGGCTTTCTCTGCTATGTGTTGGACGGACAATCTTAGTTGCCTTTCGACCCCTTGGGCTTGAGTTAACAAAGGAAGCGGCAAGGGTGCCACCCTCACACGAAGCCGGTACCCGGCTAAGTTTGCGGGTGCGGGGTCGTAGGCGGGTCTCAATCCATCGCTTGAGCGTAACGTATGCGGGGCATGTTTACACCCTTAAACTCCCCCGCTTCGCTCCTCCGTGTAAGGGTGGCACCCGAAGCGGCTTGTGAATGCGTAGTGTCTTACCCTGGAAAAACCGCTACAAAAAACGAGAAGCTATCGCGTCATTCCCACGAAAGTGGGAATCCAGAACGCGACCGGGACAAATTCAATCATCACTGGATCCCCGCGTTCGCGGGGATGACGATCCTTGGTTGTGACCCTGCCACCTTAGCTTATTCGTTGGGTTTGACAACAATCGGGTGCCCCTGTAGACCGTAGCGCTTTCCTTCTTGAAACATGGTCCAGAAGGTGGCAACCATGCGGTCATCACGCACGACAGGCGTAAAGTGTCCGCCGTAGGCGAGATTCTTGGGCTGATTTTCCACGTAACGCCGGGCGGGATCAAATTGGGTAAAGGGACCTTCTGCTTTGTCGCTGACCAGGTGGGCAATCTGGATGCCATGAACGCCGTCCCCCTGCTCAATAACGAAAAGATGAATACGGCCATTGAGCCAGGCCACCCCCGTCATTTCCTGGGCGCGGACTCCGTCGGGACGTTGGGTCACATCGGTGGCTTTACGCCAGGAGTCGGGATCCTCGGGCGTGGTGGAGAAAGTATGCACAATGCGGTAGCCCGCTGCACCACCCGTCGTCCGGTGGTAACAGTGAAGGCGGTCATCGCCGGGAATGGAGAGAAGGCCGGGATCATCGTCCTCACCGGGTGGATCACTGATGGCGCGGGTTGTGCTGGCCCAGGGCAGGATATCGGGGTCGTCGCCGGACCAGGCAAGGCCAATGCCCCGCTCGGTGAAACGTTCCGTTTTACGTCCGCTGTAGGCGACATAGAGTTTACCGCTGCGAAAGACCATGCCCGCCGGGCTTGAAGCGCCATGGGCATCAAAACGACCCTCTTTCCCCACAGGCACCGCAACGCCCAGATAGGTCCACGAAGAGAGGTCCGGGCTTCGCCAGAGGTGCAATGCCGTCTCGTAGGTGTTGGGGTGATGGGGATTCTCCAACGATACTACATCGGCAATGAGGTAATAGCATTTGAGAAGCGGATGCCATGCGATGCTATGTTCCCGGATGCTTGCGGGGGGAGTATTTTCATCACCGGGCAGGGCTACCTGATAGGTGATCGACGGGTCGTATCTCGGGACTGCCGAAAGGGAAAACGACACGAGCATGGCAACGGTCAGTGTGAACGGAAGTTGGATTGTGAATAGGCGCTGTATCACGGGACTTCCCTGATTGCTGCGGGCTGATTTTCTTTGGTGATCATAGCGAAGAAGGGAAGGGGACTCAAGATTTGCCCCCAGAGATTTTGTAAAGTACCTATCGGTTTCCAAAGCGGCTGCGGGTGCCACGGACAGGCCCAGTGGGGCTTGTCCATGTGACGACATGGGAACGAGCGCAAACTCGTGCAGCCTCTGTGTCCTGTCTCACGGGCAAGGGCTATCGCCCCTTGTCCGTGGCACCCGTAGGTTGTCATGGCCGCGTTATGTCAGCAAAGGCCGCTGGTGTTTATATGCATCGGCTGGAGTAACGTGTTCCCTGCGGCGGGTAAGAAAACCCACCCTTCGGATACCCGGAGGTTGCCATACCGAAATCATTGTGATTCTTCCTAGCGAAACTGAATGCTGTAGAGATCGGCGTCTTTCATAACGAAACGTAGACGAATCGGGGTTCCCGCCAAGGCGCTGAGGTCGGCGCTGTCGCCCCAGCGTACGGCCCGGGCGATCTGGTTGCCGATGATTTCGAAGCAATTATTAGCCTCGAATCCGGGGATGATTACGCCGGTGTCGTCGAGGAGTTCCACCCGAATGCTGCCTGCCGCCGAGGTGGCATAGTTCAGGTAGAGGGACTTCCCCGCGAAGGTGAGGGTCTTGGTGGTCATTTCGCCGCCCGCGTAAGGCGCTTCCACGGCCGCAAAGCCGTCGGGGCGCAGGGTATAGCGTTTCAGGCCCACCGTGGGTTGGGCATAGTGCGTCGTTATATAGACGGATATTTCGCGCTCGCCTGTGGGTACAATGCCCCAAGCGGGGTAATTCGACCGAGAGGTCCAGTTTTCCAGGCCGATTTCTGGTTTCAGGAAGCCATCCATGAAGGTGCGGTCATATTTGTTGCCGCCCCGACTTGTCAATAACACGTTGTCGGAGCAATCGTTTGCGTATTTGGGGTTCACGCCGATGGCTGTCGCTTCCTCTGCGGTGGCTACTTTCCGTCCGGGCATAAAGCGTGCCGCGAGGCCCAAATAGATGTGGGGGGCGCGAAAATAAGGGAGGGTTTGATTGATGTAAATGTGTTCGCGGGGCGTATGGCCAAAGTCCATTTCCTCCGCCTTGGTCCAAGTCAGAAAATCCTTGGAGGTGGCGCGGGCTACGCTGCGGAAGCCCTTGAATCCGCCTTGGTGCCAGACACGAAAGTAGGCGCAGTATTGCTGTTCACTTTCGGACCAGAAGGCCACGTTCTGCGAATCGAAGGCGCCATCGGTAATGATGGCGTTCTCCTGCATCACCCAGTGAATAGCATCGGCGCTGAAAAAGGCGTGAAGGCCGGATTCCGCCGTGCCGGCCATGCCTTTGTATTGCTCCGCTTTTGGAACGTCTGGTCGCGTGTCTTTGAAAGCGATAAAATTGTGAGAGTAAGGCGCGACGTTACTGAGAATGATGTTGTTGGCGGTGGAGCCATCGTACTCATGAATGCCCAGCTCAGGTTTGGTCCAGTTAATGCCATCTTTACTTTCGGCATAACACGTGACCTCGTCCACGCCGTCGGCGGACGCGATACGCTTGCCGCGATAATACATGCGATAGGTGCCCTCATCCTCAAACACCGTGACGTAGCCGCAGAAGGGGCCTTCCCAGGGCTTGTCAAACGAAATGACCCGCTCGGCGGGACGGGGTGATTGAAGCCGCAGCACGGTGTTGGCCTGGCTTTCGATGAGGTAGTTGTCGATGAAAAGCTCCAGGCGGGAGCCAATGTCGAGGGGTGGGGCGGCGTGTGCCGTGAATGCGCAAAGGGTGACGATGGCTGCGAGGCCGAAGTTCAGGTGTCGGTGTTGCATCGGGTAACTCCGTAGTTGTGCTAAGTTGTTATAACCAATTATACGAACCGATGCGCTGAATTACAATACAAGGCCCGCGAAATAAACGGGGTGACTTGCGCTGGAAAAAGTATGCATCGAATCTCCCTTTTCGGTACTATTGAGGCTCCGGGGGAACGCGGTTGGTGGTGGACCGAAATACCGCGATTCCGACTCACGGATGGACCGTGCCCACAAACGTATTGTATCGAGATCCACTCGTCAGGAGATATCATGAAGAACGTAGTGCTATCCACTTTATTGGGAATAACGTTGGGTGTGATGGGGTCGGCTGCTGCCGCTGAAGCGTTGCCTCCGCCCGCAGAGCGTGTTGTTGATTATCACAAAGACATTGCCCCGATTTTTTCTGATCGTTGCCTGAAGTGTCATGGCGTGAAGAAACAAAAATCGGATTACCGCCTCGATACGCGAGAAGATGCCATCAAAGGCGGTTCCGAGGGCGCGGCTATACTTGTTGGGAATAGCGCAGAAAGTATGATGGTGCAGCTTTTGGCTGGTCTCAACGAGGACTTCGATCTCATGCCGTCCAAGGGCGATCCCTTAACGGCGGAGCAAATTGGGCTGATTCGTGCCTGGATCGATCAAGGCGCGGTTTGGGAGGGGTCCGGGCCATCCGCGAGTAGCGCTGCGGCGGAGAAAAGGGATGACAGGGTCCCTTTTTCTGGATTTGGAGAGGGCTGGGTTGTTGAAGCAACGGCCCAGAAAGGGCCGCTTGCCACGTGGGAAATGATTGACGAGAAAGGTCCGGCGGGCGAGATTTGCGTGGCCCTTAGCAAGCCCAACCACAGCAGCGCGGGAACCTTCAATCTGCTTTGCGACACCAGGACGAAATTCAAGAACGGGCAGATTAGCGTTGCGCTGAAATCCATTTCCGGTGAAGAGGATCAGGGTGGCGGTCTTATGTGGCGCGCAAAGGACAAGAACAACTACTACGTCGCCCGTTTTAATCCGCTGGAAGACAACCTGCGCCTTTATCAGGTCAAAGATGGAAAGCGTACGAAGATAGCGAATGCGGATGTAAAAAAAGATTTCGATGTTTGGACGACCCTGACGGTGGGCCAGCAGGGCAACAAGATCACCATCAGCATGGACGGCAAGGTCCTTATCGAATCCGAGGCCACGACATTCTCCGAAGCGGGCGGCATCGGGCTTTGGACCAAGGCGGATGCCGCTACGATATTCACTCGGCCAAAGGTCACGCTGAATTAGGTTTCTATCTAAATGATAGCTCGGGGACTGACACGCCCATGTTCCTGTTGTTATATGTTGTTCACTTGAACTTAAACGGCAACGTTGTAATAGCTTGGAGTCTCATGAAGGGCGTGGCTGTCGTTGACGTGGTAGACCGACGAGAAACATACCAACAGTGGGACATCCACGGACGTTGTGGTGGTGTGCTTCGAATCGTCGTGCCCATTTGTATCGCCAGAGAAGGCCTCCGTTATTTTGAGTGTTGTGTCCGTGTCAGTCCCTGAGGCGTTTTCGCCGAAGGTGGCGTTCGGCCTGGCGTTTGTCATAGTCCGGGTAGGCGTTGGTCTTTTCGCAGAAAACGGCCCGAAGGGCTTCAAAGTCAGTCTCAATGTCGCCTGTCATGGGGATTGGCGGGCTTACGCCGACGATTTTGTCCTTGTAGTTTATGTGGCCAATTGCAATGGGTACCTTGGCTTCCAGAGCCATCCAATAGAATCCCAACTTCCAGTATTTTACGTCTTTTCGGGTGCCTTCCGGTGCAATTATGAGGGACAACCGGTCCCGCGAGTCGAATATATCGACGATTTGTTGCACCACGTTGGCGGCGGCCCGCCGATTTATCGGAACCCCGCCGAGCTTGCGCCAAAGCACGCCCACGGGCCACCAGAAGGCCGAGTCCTTCATCATCCAGGTCGCTGGAATTCGGAGCGCCATGGTGCAACAGAGCATGAAGAACAGGTCCTTGTTGGAGGAGTGGGGGGCACAGGCCAAGACATACTTGGGGGTATCAAGGGGTTTCCCCTCAAGACGCCACCCGAATAGGCGAAGACCGGTGCGGCCGATGAAGGCGCGGATGGGGCCGGAAGTACTGCGTATGGTGGTGTTTTCATGCACGGCAGGGTGGTGTCCTTTGCTAAGGAAGTACTTGTGGCGTGATCGCACATGGCGCCCGTCCATGTTCCCCGGAACTTGCGAACCTATTGTACAGGGGGCTGGTTTTCGTAGGCAAGCAGGTTTGGGGTTTGAAGAGTAGAAAGAGGTCGAATTAGGTGGCCTTCTGAAATGTATTCGTTAAAAAAACCGTCGGGTGCCACGGGTAGGCCTCTCAGGGCTTACCCGTGTCGTTCCTGCCGGTGAG
>JAJRPE010000002.1 GCA_024280935.1 Candidatus Hydrogenedentota bacterium | reverse complement strand
CGGTACAGCGTGTGCGGGGCCTTGCTCGTGCCACCGGCATCGCCAAAGACACCGGGTGACACGTAGTTGTTGTCGCCATACCAGCGCGCGTCGGCGGCCATGCCCCAGTTCGCCACGGCTCCTTCGAGCCACAAGCCCATGATGGCCGACTGATTCGTGATGACATGGTCGTCGCGGGTCAGGCACGCGGGGATTACATATTCCTTGCATTTCACCAGTTTTTCGTAGAGCGGAATGCAGGCGGTGTTGCTCATGAGCCGCGCCCACTGCACATCATCAAGGGGTATATAGACAAAGCGTCCATAGCGTGCGGCGGTGTCAATGACTTTGATCAGCCAATTAAGAACTTCGGGTGTTTGGCCATCGCGCATACGGGGCGAATCGTAGTATCGAAAATCGAGGCCGGTGACCTCTACGCCCCGCACCATGGTGTGGGCGCGAAGAAGATCTTCCAGCAGCACCGGATCGAATCGATCACGCTGCGGATTGTCGGCGATTCGGATTACGGTGGGTATCTGGGGCTCCTGCAACACGGCCAATACGGTGTCATAGTTCGTCTTCATCCCCTCACCCTTCCCCGGCACCGCAAATTTCAAGACCGCCTGCGAACGGATCGTGTCGGGCAACTGCGCCCAAGCCGTCAGGAGGTGTTCTTTCTGTCGTTCGGGGTCGCCCCGGTAAGCGGGCAAATCCTGAAAAAGCAGGAGCGGGTGGGCCGGACTGATCTCGATGGCCAGGGGCGGGTAATCGGCGTGGACCATTGAGACGATGAAAAACAGCGCAAAAAGCGCCGCACCAGAGATCAGGGGGCGGAAGGTTTTGAAGGGCATGGCTGGAATTGTATGATAGGCGGGTAACACAGGACAACCCTCGGGCGACACGTGCCAAAGTGGCAGGGCCACAACCAAGATTTATGGTCCTTGGCCCTCGCCGCCTGATTATCTTCTTATATTTTATTGCCGTTCTTCCAAGCTAACGTGGACTTCGCCCACAACCCAATTGGCATCGTTCGACAGATTTCTTTTCATGTCTTCGTGGTGAAATATTTCTTTTCTTTGCGTCTTCGCGCCTTTGCGTGAGATCTTTTTTGTTTGGCACGCAAAGGCGCAAAGACGCAAAGGTTGTGTTTCGACCGCAAACGGGACCAAATCCCAAAAATGTTCGTCTGTCTCAAAAGTACGCTATAGGCATTGTTTACCGTAGCTTCTAGGCGCATCCAAGAGATATCTTGTTTTTTATTGCGGTTTCCGCAGAGTAAGGCGCCAAATCGCCTTTACGTCTACAATTACCCTTTTTCCCGATAAGTTTCCTGAAATTGGGATTATCTACACCCGCTACACCAAGGAGTTTCCGCGTGTCTTATCCCATCGCCGAACCCATCGAGCAGGTTCACCGTCCCCGCCGGGGGCTGCGGAGCCGCCCGCGTTCCACAGGCAACTACACCCAGCATTGCAATGTGGTCTACGCAGAGTCCGAAGGCGTTGGACTGGTGATGGATGTGTTTCAGCCTTCCGTCACCTCAAATGGTCATGCCATTGTGGACGTTGTTTCCGGGGCCTGGCGTTCGGATCGGGTCCGCCTGAACGAACACATCGGCCTCGGCGCTATCGACGCTTTTTGCGACGCAGGATTCACCGTTTTTGCCGTGGCTCCGGGTTCGGCCAGCCTCTTTACGGCGGAGCAGATGGTCGCGCATATCCACGCCGCCATTCGGTACATTCGGAATAACGGTTTGGCCTGGGGGATTGACGGGGATGGACTGGGGCTTTTCGGGGTGTCGGCGGGTGGCCATCTCGCGGCGCTCACCGCGTTGCGGCCCGAACCGGGTGCGCGCGCGGCCCGGCAAGCCTGGTTTCGTCATGCCAGCGATGTGTCGGCGGTGGGTCTCTTTTTCCCGCCGACAGATCTGTTGGATTACGGCGGACAACGCTTTGATTTCGCCCGCAGCGGCGAACATGCCGTTCCCCGCCTCATTTTTCCCGATGGCATCGCCAATCGGAGCGACCAGGAGATTAACGAGGCGGCATGGGCCATCTCGCCTCTCCACCTCGTTCACAAGGGTCATCCCCCTTTCCTTATCGCCCACGCCACCGAGGATGCCGTGGTACCCTACAGCCAATCCGAGCGTTTTGTGGAGGCCCTCAAAGCGGCGGACGTGGAGGCAACGCTCCTCAGCCACACGGGGCCGGGGCACCCCTGGCGCTCCGTGGCGGTGGAATGTGGGCAAATGGCGACCTGGTTCGCCCAGCGTCTGCGGGCCTGATGGCTCTGCGAAGGGGTTACCCACAATTGCGCCGCGAATCCTTCCGGGGGTGGGACCTCCCACACGAACGCGTGTCCTTTGTGAATTCACCGCTGGAGTGGTGATGGGGATGGGGAGAAAGTGATGGAGAAAAAGGTGCAATCGGGCGGCGGCACTGCTATATTCAGGCATGGCATTACGTGAAGTGTTCGGCAACCGACTTGGATTTGGCTATCTAGAGCGCGTGCCGCAACCAACAGGCAAAGGAACGATTTATGAAAAAGTGTGTTATTCTTGGAATTTCCTGTTTTGTTCTGCTCGCAATGAGCGCGGCTACGGCCAAAGAGCGAATTGGCGACCCCTACACATTGGATTATTGCCCCGTCACCGGGGAAAAGCTTGGTAGCATGGGCGAAACTCCTATTTACATAGGGGACGATGGGCGAGAGGTCCGGTTTTGTTGCGGTGGTTGCGAAAAGAAGTACAAGGCCGATGCCGAAGCGATGAACAAGAAGATTGACGAAAAGCTCATCGCCGACCAGGCGAGTCACTATCCGTCCAAGACGTGCATCAGTTCGGGTGGCCCCCTGGATGCGCATGATAAGCCTGACGGTGTCTCATTTGTCGTGGGCAACCGTCTCATGAAAACCTGCTGCGCCAAGTGCAAAGGCAAAGTCGAGGCCGACCCGGTCGCCCATATCGCAAAGTTGGACAAGCTGGTCATCGAAGCGCAGCGCGCCAACTACAAATTGGGTGCCTGTCCGGTTTCCGATGAGCCATTGGGCGATTCACCGGTAGAGGTGGTTGTGGCCAACCGCCTCATTAAGCTCTGTTGTGAGGGCTGCAAGAAGAAGGTTATTGCGAATCCTCTCGCCGCGCTAGAAAAGATTGACGCAGCGAAGTAACGAAACCGCCTTGAAATACCTATCAGGCCGGATGCCCAGTGGCATCCGGCCTGTGTTTTTTTGGGCTCCGCGAATATTGCGCGTTTTTCGATGTTGTGGTACGATGTGTTCAGGCTTGGATGGGCTTTGTTTGGGCCATGGAAAGTCGAAGGCGCGGGTTGGCGTGTTTGGCTTTGAGGAAATGCACGTTGGCGACGGATACGGATTTCGGCAGATATATTCTTGTGGTGGACGATCTTATCGAGAACACGTTCGTTCTAAAAAGCTTTCTGTCTCCCATGGGGTACCACGTTGAAGCGGCAATGGAGGGCGCGCAGGCCCTCGAAATGGTGGCAGAGAAGCTGCCCGACGTAGTATTACTGGACCTGATGATGCCCGGCATGGATGGCTTCGAGGTTTGCCGCAGACTGAAGCAAGACCCCAAGACCCGCCATATTCCCGTAATCATTGTTACGGGAATGTCGGACCGCGAATCAAATCTGAAGGCGGTGGAAGCGGGTGCCGACGACTTTCTGCTGAAGCCCTTCGACCGTATTCTGCTTGAAGCCCGAATTAGAAGCGCCGTCAACGCCAAAGTGCTTCATGATGAACTGGTCCTATACAAGCAGGAGCTGGAGGACAAGGTTGCACGGCGCACGGCGCAAATTGCGCTTACCCAGCAGATAACGGTATTCAGCCTGGCCAAGCTGGCAGAATCACGCGACAATGATACCGGGGAACACTTGGAACGAATGCGTTGCTACGCCCGACTGCTTTCGGAGGAGTTTGTCGGCATGGAAAAATTCCGTGGGCAATTGGATGCGGACTTTGTGGGGAAGATGTACCAGTCCACACCGCTACATGACATAGGCAAGGTAGGTATCCCTGATCGAATATTACTGAAACCGGGCAAATTGACGGTTGAGGAATTCGATATCATGAAGCATCACAGCATGATTGGCGGCGACACACTCAAGGCGGCGGATATCGAGGCCGGTCAAAATTCTTTTCTCGCCATGGGGCGGGATATCGCCTACTACCACCATGAGAAATGGGATGGTTCCGGGTATCCTTTTGGTCTCTCCGGGGAGGACATCCCTCTGGTCGCACGCATTACTGCGCTTGCCGATGTATACGATGCCCTTTCAAGTCGACGCCCGTACAAGGAACCCTTCAGTCACGAAAAATCAAAGGTGATCATTCTGGAAGGGCGGGGCAGTCATTTCGACCCTGATGTGGTCGATGCCTTTCTCACACGGGAAGCACAGTTTCTCGAAATCCGTGAGAATTTTCAGGGAAGCGGCGACTTATCCCCGATCCAAATTCTGGTTAATGCGTTGGGGGAGTAGTTGCAGGTCAGTGGTCGCCAACGCGATCTTCGTCCAGAATTGCCAATGCGGCTCGCAACGCCACCGGAATGCCCTGGTTGACCGCAGGGCCTGCGGATGGGACGGATTCGAGTAGTTCGGCAGCCGTTGGCGATTTGTCCGATAACAGCACTTGCCACGGGGTGTTTTCGGAGGGGGCTGCTTCTGGCAGGGTCGAAACCCAGTAGGCCAGCCAGGGGCTTTCAGGATCCTGAACCCGCTTTTCGTCCAATTGACGAAACCGGATTCGCGCGTAGACTTCTTCCCTTCGGCTTTGCCAGGCACCGGGCTCGTTTTGCCCGAGGCGTGCCATGATGGACTGTGCGGACACCAGGCCCAGGTAGTGGGTTTGCAGGGTCGTTAGTGATGCCGCGCCGGGCTTCATTGTGCCGGAAAGCACTTCGCCCACTACCGGAGCGCGTGCGAGGAAGTCACCACCGTCCAGGATGGAGTTTTTGCAGGTGTCCAGGAATTTCAGGGCTTGCTCGGGCGGCAGGGAAGCGCCGTGCCGCCATAGGGCCGCGAGCAGCCAGGCTGTGGACGCTGGGTTCGCGCTGTCAAGAAAGCGGGCGGGCACACCCGTGGTGTGGACGTATGCGGGCAACGAACCAGGCGGACCCGATGGCATAAACGCAGTGCGCATAGTATCGAGGTGGAAGCGCAAGACACGTTCCGCTTCAGAGCCATAGCCCCGCTTGTCTAACGCGGCACACGCCCAGACCGAGTCGAAGAGTGCGGCATGGGCCAGGGCTGGATAGGTCAGTGGCGCACGGACCACGGCACCGGAGTCGGCATCGATGCACGCGAGCAAGGATGAAATGTTTAGCATCGACGGAGCATTTTTAGCGGGTCCCAACCTCGGCACAGCGGGAGGATGACCGTCATTCATAACCGTCTGGCGTATGCGTCGTAGCTTTTCTCCCGTTGGCGTGACGGCCAGGCAAAGGGTTAGGTGCTGCCTATTTTCAGAGGCCACCTCGGGAACGGACTGGAGAACCGCATGTCCAGCGCCCACAACACTTCGCGTTGAAGCCCTCCCAATGCTTTGAAGCATTTGTGCCGCCGAGGTAGATGTGGGCGCACACTGACCGCCAAGTGTCCCCGTCGTAAAGAAGGTACCCCAGTAGGCACCTTCCAGAAAGGCGGACCAAGCCGTCGAGGCTGCGTGGCTTTGCGACACGCGGTAAGCCCGCGTCCAATCAGAATGACGGGGTGCTCCGGGCCGAAATTGAACCACCATGGCATTCTTTTCATCGTAGTAGGCGGCAAAACCTCCCGTGCGTCCAAATCTAGTGTATCCGTCGGGAATTCCAGAGAGGAGACTCGTCGAAGGAGCAAGGTGCTGATACCATAAACACGTTGTATCTTTGGGAAATCCATCCAGCACCAGATCAACCACCACGAGGTCCAGTTTTGATGCCACGTAAACCCGCTGCTCTGCGCTTCGCGGGCCATTTCGCTCCCGAAAGTGCGTGACAAGCGTTCCGTCTTCATCCTTTTGGTGGGCGATGTCCCACTGCGCATGGGTAAAGGCAGACAAGATGTCATCTTCAACAAAGATCCAGTATGCACCACTGGTTGCGTTGGGTTCGGCATCGAAGTCATAGGCCATGTGGTCCCAGAATCCGAGAGTTGGCCATCGCAGTTGCGCGATTCTTCCCGTCGAATCAATGCCCACCGTCAGTCGGTCATTGCTCGTCAAGGCTTGAAT
>JAJRPE010000364.1 GCA_024280935.1 Candidatus Hydrogenedentota bacterium | reverse complement strand
AGCCGCAAGGTACCCTTACACTCAGCATGAGTGCCAACAAAGCAGTTCAAAAAGACCTGTGCCACCTTCTTGAACGAATAATGGACGCCGCTTAGAATTCAGTCCCGCGTTTCGGTACCAAATTTATGCAACGTTGGGGTAAACGTATGCGTTCTCTCATCATAGTCGCTACTGATGTCCATCTAAATCCCCTGATGTGAATGCCCAAAGAAATCGTCAATACCTTTACATCACCCCTTCAACACAGGCTTGAGGACGCGGAGTCCGAAGGTGCCGGTGAGGGCCTTCATGCCCTTGCCATCTACATCCCCGGTCTTTGCCATGTCCTTTTCTATTTTCTTGACCTCGGCTTTTACCGATGCCAACTGCTTTTCCAAGCCCTGGATCTTCT
The DNA here is from genome assembly GCA_024280935.1 of Candidatus Hydrogenedentota bacterium. Classification (GTDB taxonomy): domain Bacteria; phylum Hydrogenedentota; class Hydrogenedentia; order Hydrogenedentales; family JAEUWI01; genus JAEUWI01. The sequence goes on along the minus strand of JAJRPE010000364.1, from coordinate 5,707 downwards.
TGAGTTCCGTTTGCACCTTGGGGTTCGCCATGAACGTGCTCTTGTCCCCTTTGTAACTCTTGTGCGTCTTCAGGATCTTATCGGTTATCTTGTCAATATCCTTGCGCAACTTCACCGCCATTTTCTCTTGCGCCTCCAGCATCTCCTGGCACTTGGCATAAACGCCCTCGTCCCCTCGTTTCATCCTTTTGCCATACTCGTCTGTATCTGAGTTGTCATTGGCGGTCCAACTGGGGCCGGGCATGCCCTCTACCGAGATCTTCTTGTAGCCGCGCTTCTTCATCTCGTCCCACACCTTCTTGGCGAAAGGGTCGTCTTGCTTGTCTTTTTCCGGGCCACCCGACGCGGTGAAACACCCACTCAGCGTGAGCTTGCCCGCGAAGCTCTTCGCCAAACGCTTTTTCTTATCTTTGTTTTTCGTCAGAACGTCGCAAATCTGCGAGGGCTTTTTCCCGGCCAAATGGGTGCCGATTACCCGGCCTGGTTTTGTCTTGGGCGTCCCGTGGGCGCACAGCAACACATTGCCCGTGATACCACCGAAATCGGTATCGTCTTCCTCTTGCACACGGGTCTTCAGTTTGGATGCCTTCGCATCGCTTGAATCGTCAATGGTGTCGTCTCCCCGGTCCATATTCACCACGGCTGCGTTCGACTTCGCAAGTTTCGCCTTCAACCCCACATAGTTTTTCACCAAGACCGACATCGCGTCGAGCTTCGTGTCTTTCTTGTCGCGTATGACGAGGACCAAGTCTTTCTTGACGATCCCGGCCATCACGTAGGGTTCCGTGACTTTTTTACTGGCCGAATGATATTTCACCAGCTTCAGGGCATCGGAGCTTTTCACAGGCACCCCTTGCACCCCGCGCTCCCCGAACTCTTTCAGGTCATAGGTAATCGCCTTGAGCACGTTGCCAATATTGAACTTGCTGAAATCGATGTTCTTCTTCTCGCCATAAATAATAGGGCTTAACGTCGCGGCCATGGTTCTTCCTCCGGTAGTGAAACGCTTGAATGCATCGTTGCCAAGCGTGCTTTCTATCCCCATAGTAGCACAGGATTTCAGAGGATTCCCGTATAATGTTCGAAGCTCGAAACAGGCTTGCCTCGCCCGTATTGCAGGCGCTATAGTGCCTCGTACAGCGAGAGGACCTATACAGAAATAAGAGAGCATCACGTCATTCCCACGCACGTGGGAATCCAGAACGCAGCAGGCTTACACGAAGTCACTACTGGTTCCCCGCGTTCGCGGGGATGACGGTCTTGGATTGTTGACAAAGCTCACTATAGTGCCTTTACCGTGTATGACCAGAAAGGGAATACTCATGCGACGCCGTCAATTCCTCCAGACCACGGGCCTTGCCGCCTTGTCCGCCGCCACCCTGGCCCCCACGTCGGCAGATGCCAAAAACCGGCCCAATGTTCTCATGATCGCGGCGGACGATATGAACGACTGGATCGGATGTTATGGGGGCCATCCCCAGGCCATCACGCCCAATCTCGACCGCTTGGCAAAGCGCTCCACGGTCTTCCACAACGCCCACTGTCCCGCGCCCATATGCAATCCGTCGCGGCCCAGTATGATGACGGGCTTGCAGCCCGCCACCACAGGTCACTATTTTCTGTCGCCCCCCTTTGAAACGGTGCCAGGCTACGACGGAGCCACCACCCTGCCCCAATATTTCGCCGAGCACGGCTACCACACGATGGGCACGGGCAAGATATTCCATGGGGACACCGACCAGCACAAGTTTTTTCAAGAGCATGGCCCCAAAGCCAACTTCGGGCCGCGACCCAAGAAAAAAATAAGTTATCCCAAGGGCCATCCCCTCTGGGATTGGGGGGCCTTCCCCGAACGGGATGACCAAATGCCCGATCACAACATAGCGGACTGGACCGTGGAACAACTTGGGCGGGATTTTGACGCACCCTGGTTTCTGGCTGCGGGCTTTGTCCGACCCCACGTGCCCATGTATGTACCCCAGAAATGGTTTGACATGCACCCCTTAGACAAAATTATCTTGCCGCCAGTGCTGGACAATGACCGGGCAGACGTACCCAAATATGGCCGGGACCTGACCTGGGGCGTAACCCCACCACCCCATAGCTGGATTGTGGAGCATGGCGAGTGGAAGCACGCGGTGCAGGCCTATCTCGCGTGCATCACCTTCGTGGATCACTGCGTGGGGCGTATCCTGGATGCGTTGGAAGCCCGAGGCGACGCGGATAATACGGTCATCGTCTTTTTCAGCGATCACGGCTTCCACCTCGGCGAAAAACAATATTGGGCCAAGCGTTCGCTCTGGGACCGCGCAACGAAAATGCCCCTGATGGTGTCAACGCCGGGGCAAAAATCGGGGCAGCGCTGCACGAAGCCTGCTGGACTCATCGATGTCTACAACACCCTCGTTGACCTTTGTGATCTGCCGGAAAACAAGCGACTCGAAGGCCAGAGCCTCACGCCCCTCCTTCGCAATCCCAAGACGGAATGGGAGCGACCGGCCCGCACCACCTTCGGACAGAACAACCACGGCCTTCGTTCCGAACGCTGGCGCTATATCCGCTACAACGACGGCAGCGAAGAACTCTACGACCACGAAAACGACACCAACGAATGGCATAACCTCGCGGGCGACGCGAAGTATGCCACCGTGATCGAAGAACACCGCCGTTGGATCCCAAAAGTAAACGCCCCCGAATGCGAAGGCACCAAGGGCAGTGGTTGGGAAGCCTCGGAATACGCCCAGGGCCGCAGGGAGCTGACGCGGGAGTAAGGAGGTTGGGCATCTTGCCCGACGCAATGGGTGTGTAGGACATGAGGCCCACTATCGCCACGCAACAGTGCCCGATTTCGCGCACGCAAGGGGATTGGGCATTCCTGCCCGACACAAAGGGTGCGTGGGCCATGAGGCTCGCTATCGCCACGCAACAGTGCCCAAGTGCGAGCAAGCAAGGGGGTTGGGCATTCCTGCCCGACGCAATGGGCGTGCAGGACATGAGGCCCACTATCGCCACGCAACAGTGCCCGATTTTGCGCACGCAAGGGGGTTGGGCATTCCTGCCCGACACAAAGGGTGCGTGGGCCATGAGGCCCACTATCGCCACGCGACAGTGCCCGAGTGCGAGCAAGCAAGGGGGTTGGGTATTCCTGCCCGACAGAAAGGGTGCATGGGCCATAAGGCCCACTATCGCCACGCGACAGTGCCCGATTTCGAGCATGCATGGTCCTGTCGTTTACCCAAGACGCGGGGTCAATCTCCGCCAACGACAGGACAGCCACAGCCGTTGACGCACTCTTGCATTACTCGAATCACGTGTGGATATTCGGAGTAACATCCCTACTGCGACGGGGGCCTGGCTGCGTCAGTCCCTGGATGCGCCGCGAAAAAGCAGGGTGTATTTTCCGCACGCCTTGGGGCATAATCGGGAGATGTCCTTGCGGCTGAGAAAGGAGGCATGCGCCATGAAACGATTCCGACTTATCCTGCTGTTGCTTTTCGTTATCGCCTTCGTCGTTTTTACCATCTTCGCTGTCCTCAGCGAGCGGCGGCGCGTGGTGACGATGGCGGAAATCGAGGTGTCGCCCGAACTCGTCTTCCACGAGAAACTGGCCAAGGCCATGGCGGACCAGGATGACGGCGCACAAGTTCCGCCCCCACCCGAACTGCAACCGGCCCTGGATACCATCGAAGCGTGGAAGGCCCTGTTCCAGCGCAAGAAAGACGAAGTCGATGAAGCGGAATGGGATGCTGTCGCGGGCCTATGGTACGAGGCCAATATATGGGAAAATCTATCGCCGGAAGAGATGATCCAGATCGGGGCCTTTCTGGACGGCCATCGTGACTTTTTCGTGGAACTTCGTCGCGTTGCGGCCATGGGTGGACCCATGGCGGCGATTTCAGGGCCGCTCAAGAATTATGCCATACACATGTTTGATGCGCGGTATACCGCCCGGATGCTCGCATGGGATACCATCTACCAGGCCCGAACGGGCAATTCGGACTTGGCGATTTCGGATGCCATAGCAGGCTTCCAACTCGCGGCGGCGCTGGCGCCAGAACCCGATCTAATGGCCCAAGGTGCCCGTTTCGGCTGTACATTGACGGCCTATCAAGCGGTTCTGGAGAGTTTTCCTCCCGGGACGCTGTCGGACACCGACACGGCACGGCTTATACATGAGGTACAAAAAGACCCCGGACGTGCGCCGCTGGGCCCGGCATTGGAGGCGTTTGTAGTTTCGGGCCTTGATGAACTCAATGCGATGCTGGAGATCGGTTGGGTGGAGCGATACACCGAGATGGGCCTGACAACCAGTTTTTCTTCATCGCCGCTCCTGCAGAAAGCCGGTCAATTCGCGTACGCGAGTCCCTTGGCGCGTCCGTGGTTGAACAAGGACATTGCCAACGTGTCAGAGGCGGTTTCCCGCGTCATCAAGGTCGCCCACCTCCCCTACCATGATGCGCGCAGACAATACGACGAACCCGAGGTCGTATTCAGTCCCTATACCAGTCTGTACGCGCAATTCACCTTTCGAGATCTCGCAAGCCAGGCCAGGCACGAAGTACACCTCCAGTTACTTCAACTCGGTCTGACGCTGGAGCAGTATTCCGCGCCGCCGGTATCGCTCGACGCCCTTTCCGCCAAGTTCCCGGAGGAAACCCTGATTGACCCGTTCACCGGGGATCACTTCATCTATCGGCCAGAGGGGGATTCCTTCCTCCTTTACAGCGTCGGTCGTAACTTGAGGGACGATGCCGCCCGTCACGACTACTCCAATGGCGACATCGTCTGGCGGGGGAAAACAGGTCGCAGGGACTGACGCGGGAGTGAGGGGAGCTCGCTCTGAGGCATCAAGAGGAACATGTGCCGCCTGCGCTCCCAATTCCAGTGATACCCAGTCTCGTCGTTGGCGAGGTTGGCGTCGGTCTATCGTTGCCAACGGCGGGACAGCCACAGCCCTTGACGGACCCCTTTGTTTTTCCCGAAGCGCAAGGGAAGGTTCGAGGTAATATCACTGTCGCGACAGCGCCTGGCTGCGTCAGTCCCTGATGCGCCGTGCTTCTGTCGGCTTCTTGGTCGCCCTCCTTGCAATGCACCTTATACCGGTATTTCATCCGCTTCAGAATATTGCCGATATTTCTATATTGATAATCATGGGGCATTAAGCTATGGTGCTTTCGGACAGTGAAGTTGAGGAATTTAAACACAGTCTTTGAAGGCTGAGAGGAAACAGGCCATGCCAGGACCAACGGTAAAAATCAAGGTAACGGAAGTAAAAGTCAAGGGGGACAGTTCCGTCAAGGGCTACGCCCGCGACACGGATGGACTGAAAGGAGTCTGGAAGGCATTGAAAGAAGCGAAACAGTGGCGGGCGCAGGGAAAGCTGGACCGAAAGAAAACCGCCATCGACCGCATTATCGGAGTAACCTATCCCGATGTGGGTGGGCACCCCGGTCACGTTCATGTCAAGGGTTGGAAATACAACATTGAGCGCGGAAACGGTTCGGTTGACCGTCTGGTGGTCGAGGACTGGGCCGCCGAGGTCACCGATCAGGAGTACGATTCCAAAAAGAAGATTATAACCGCCGAGGTAAAAATAACCGCCAAAGGCAGGGTCTTGGAAGATACGCACTAGCGGATAGTACAGGGCTTTGGTTTTCGGATGAAAACGGGTCCCGCACATCGCCAACACAAGCGCAGCAACGGGAGT
>JAJRPE010000363.1 GCA_024280935.1 Candidatus Hydrogenedentota bacterium | reverse complement strand
GTAGAGTGAGCGATAGGCCGCGTAGTTTCCCAAAACTCGCTTGACGTATTTGTTGGTTTCTTCAAAGGGAATGGCTTCCACGAAGGCATCCAGGTCATGGTTGGGGAAACGTTTCCGCCATTTATCCCGGTTGCCGGGTCCGCCGTTGTAGGAGGCGAGGGTGTCCACCATGTTGCCGTTGGAACGCTCAAACATGCGCAGGAGCTATGGCTATCTCGCAGGTGCTGGATCGGGCTTTGACTCGGAATTCTTTGGTGCAACCTTGATGGATTTGATGCTCTTGCGGAGTGCCTTCTCGTAGGTCTTGAACTCTTCTTTCGTGGAGTTGAAGTTGAACATCAACAATTTCCCCTTATAGGGTGTGATGAGCATTATGTTGTGGATGTCGGTATCGATTGCCGTCGAAGTCATTTCCAGGTAGATCCATGTGCGGCCATTCTTCTCAATGAGCTTCTTTTCCTTCCACTTTATTCCCGGGATTAGCCGCCCCAACATTTTCACGAACAATTGTCGCCCCTGTTCTAACTCTTCTTCGGGAATGTAGTTGTCTTTGATGTCGTAGGCGATGCTAGTGCCCGCCGTATCGTTCCCGATGACATATTTTGGGGCCCGTGACGATAGATACTTGAGGTCCAGAACTTCCTTCGGAAGGCGTTTGAACCCCTCTGGCGCGTCGAAGGTGATTCGGCCTCCGTCGAGCGACACCGTTTTCGCGTTGACAACGGGTGCCGAGAAGAGAAGCAAAAATGAAAGAACAAGAAGAGATGCACGCATGAGGATAGCTCCCGATTTGGGACGACGTGCCATGCACGGCTGCCCGGTATTACTGCAAGAAGAGACGCATCGCCAAGCCCTGTATAGCTTTGTAGCGCTGCGCATATAACAACGTACGTAGGGTATTAGTGCAGGGTATCATAGAGTCACCACATACCACAACCGGAACGGAGACCGGTTCAGAATCTCGACGAATCGTGCGGTAAGGTCAGTTGATGGACGTGCCGGTAGCGGTCCTTTGGGAGTTGCGTGCCTTTTGTGTCGGCCAGGAATGCCCAATCCCCTGAATCGCCCCACTATGGCACGGGCGCATAAATCGACCGATAGGCTGCGTAGTTTCCCAGCACCTTCTTCACGTAACTCTTCGTTTCCTCAAAGGGAATCGCTTCCACGAAGGCATCCAGGTCGTGGTTGGGGAATCGTTTCCGCCACTTGTCCCGGTTTCCGGGGCCGCCGTTGTAGGAGGCCAGGGTGTCAATCATGTTGCCGTTGGAGCGCTCAAACATGCGGAGGATGTAGTAGGTGCCCAGGCGCAGGGAGTTCACCGGCGACTCCAGGTTGGCAATATGGCGGGCATCGATATTGGGGTCGGCTTTGGCGAGCCATTTCGCCGTGGCGGGCATGAGTTGCATGACGCCGCTGGCTCCGGCGTGGGAGGTCAGGTTGGGGCGGAAGGTACTTTCCTGCCGCGCCACGGACAGGATGAAGTAGGGGTCGAGGCCCAGGGGCTTGGCGAGGGCTGTGATTTCGGGCCAGTAGGGGCGGGGGTATTCCAAGCGGAGGCGGTCAAGGTTCTTTTTCCCCTTATCGTCAACGCCCCAGCCTGTGTGCGTGGCGAACTGCAAGGCGGTGTGGGCCACTCCCGCGTCGGCCATGGCGCGATAGTGGCCCCCTTTGTCGTCAACCGAGGCCAGGGCGAGGAGGAGCGGGAGGGCTTCCCACTCGCTTTCTTCCAGGCCATGGCGTCCGAAGAATCGAAGTCGACGGTACTCCATGGCGGATTGAAGGGTTTTGGGTGTTTCGGGGAGCGGCGTTATCATATTGGGAAAAGGAATGAGGATTGGATTGGTGCCGTCTATCTCCAAATTGACGGCGGGCTTTTTTCCTTCGAGCTGCTGAAGACGATAGAGAGAGCGGTGGGCGTAGTAGCGCCCGAGGTTGTCCTTTGCCGCCGCCGCAAAAAAGAGTCGCTGACGGTCTTTGTCGGCCTTCGTGGTGGTGTCGGTGGCGCAGCGATAGTAGGCGTGGGCGCGAAACCGGCTTTCTGGATATTCCCGGCCCAGACGAAGGAGGTAGCCCAATCCTTTTTTGTGCTTTCCCTCCTCCAGGTAAAGTTCGCCCAGCCGGTTCAGCGCGTCATCGGCGCGGAAGTGGGTCTTGCACCGTTCCGCAAGTGTTTCATAGATACGTTTGGCATCGTCGGTTTTCCCCTTGCGCACGAGGGTATTACCCAGCCACCACAGGGTTTCACCGGCTTCCCGGGATTCGGGGGCCATCTTGACGAGTTCGAGGCAGAGCGCTTCCGCACGCTTGAACAGCTTGCGCGATGCGAGTATTCGGGCAGAATAGGCGATGGCGAAGCGGGCACCGGGATTGCTGATATGGCGGCGCAGGACGGCTATGACCGAAGCGTCGTTGTCGGTCTTGTCATCGATAAGTTGATCGCACAGGGTGGCAATGAGAATGCTCTGATTGTTTTCGTCCGTCAGTGAAGCGGTGATATGGGGGAGCCGTTTTTTGAGGTCGGTGTAGGCGCTTGAACGCAAGAGGCCAAGGAGGGCGACGGATTGGTCGCGGGGGGCAGGCGATTGCACGAGGAAGCGAGCGGCATCCAGCCGGGGCTTGATGTACCAGGTGTTTTCGACGGTGTTGCGGAAGAAGGCGTAGCCTGCGCGGCGGTCTCCCGGACGTTTCAGGACGGATTCACTGAACATCCAGAGGTAGCGATCCATCCACCAGGGCGCGGGCGCGACCTTTTCAAAGCCCGACAGGTACTGGACGATGGTGGCGTGGTCGTCTTGTTTAGAAGCCAGTGTGGCCAGCTTGCCTCGGGCCATGGCTTTCCAGGGGCCGGGGTCGCCCTTGATGACGCTTTGGAAGACAGTCGCGGCGGCCTCGGTGTCTTTCTGTGCGGCCAGGCACATACCTATGCGAACCCGCGCCCAGGAGGCGAGGTCGGGATCCGATTCGCGGACCTTATCGAAGGCCTGCATGGCCACGTCGTATTTTTTGGCGCGGTAGGCGTCACAGCCCTGGAGGTAGGCCGAGGCGCCGGACGGGTCGGTAGCCGCCAAGAGACCGCTGATTACTACAATGAACCACATGGTATTATTTCCTTAGGACGCTGACTAGATTAGTATTGCCAAGTTTGCATTGGGTGCAAGGTACTGTGGGTTCGGGTCAATTGAGCACCCTGATAAACAGCAGTCTCTTCTTTTCCAACCGATAACGAGGCGTGTTGAAAATTCGGCCTGAAAGGCCCAAATAGGTTAGCCCAGGGCAACGCCCTGGGTTAGTGTGCCGCAAAATCGACCAGCCCTGAAAGGGCGAAATAGCACAACCCAGTTGTCTGCGTCTCTGGACGGATTTCTGGTGTCAGGAACCGCTCGCGGTTCTTGGTGCTGTAAATGAGGTGGATGATGTTCATAGACAGAGATTGAGGCATGTCAGGCTTTCTCTCGATGGGCTTTCTGTAACACCTACGTGCAATCCAATCGTACTATACGGAAAAACTTCCGTTGCAACAAAAACTCTTACGCCCTTTCAGGGCTGTTTTTCTGAAAACCATTTTACCCAGGGCGTTGCCCTGGGCTAACCTATTGAGCCCCTTCGGGGCGGAATTCGTGCCGAGAACTTTGAAGACCCAAGAAGTCTGTGCGTAGGAATTTGATCGGAATAAACTTGCCAAGTTTGTGTGGTGTTGTACTTATATGGCACTAAACCATAGTTAATCCACCGGCTCTGCCGGTGAGAATTCATCAGGCTCTGCCGTTCCGGCGTATATCAGCGTGCTTTCGACATACATCAACGCGCGGGATTACGAAGGTGCCCCGGCGGGGCACAGGAACTTAGCCCAGGGTGGAGCGCAGCGGAACCCTGGGAATAGAAGGCGAATGATGAAAAAGCCCGCGAAGCGGTCGACGGAAGTTTTGTTCGCCTGTTCCGTCACCCGCTACGCGGGTTTGGTCCGTGTATGCTACGGGTACCCAGCGTTACGCTCGTACCTCGCTACACACTGGGCTAAGTTCCGTCATCCACTTCGTGGATTAAAAGAGCACTCGTATTTTCGGTTTTACCGGTGACACCGGCCCCTTTTAGGGGCCCTCCTCATACCCCCGGCTCTGCCGGTGGTTACTGATT
>JAJRPE010000362.1 GCA_024280935.1 Candidatus Hydrogenedentota bacterium | reverse complement strand
CGCCATCAACTTCGCGGGATTTCTTTGTTTTCTCGTCGGCTTGGTTGTGACCATCCCCTTCTCCCGCGTGCTCATCGCCCTGGCCTATGAAGAAGAGAGAAAAGAGAAGTTTGAAGGGTGAAGTTTGAAGGGGGAAGAGGGAAGAGGGAAGGGGGAAGTTTGAAGGGTGAAGGGTGAAGGGTGAAGAGGGAAGGGGGAAGGGGGAAGGGTGAAGTTTGAAGGGTGAAGAGGGAAGAAGGCTTTCCGCTACTTTTCCTTGCTCCTCATTTTTTTGATGATGGTCGTCAAAATGGCGATGAGTTCGTTGCATTCGGCTTCGAGATCAGACACGCGGTCTGGCGGCACGATATCGGATGAAGCCAGAAGGCGCAGCCAGTAATGTGTTTCACGGGCTTCTTTGCAGGAGATGCTGTATTTGCTGATAAAATCTGCGGGGCTTTGGGATGCTTGGCCTTCTTCGACATTCGCACCGATCGAGGTCCCGGATCGCAGCAATTGATTGGCCATCGTTCGAGAAACACCCGGTTTCTCATCCAGAAACTGACACAGCTTCACAATGCGTCTGGCAAACTCAAATGTCCTCTCCGGCAAGTCCGACTTCATTTTCCTCTTTCCTCTTTCCTCTTTCCTCTTTCCTCTTCACCCTTCAAACTTCAAACTTCAAACTTCAAAGCTGGTCGTCAATAACCCGCCACAAATCTTTGAGTCCGTCGCACGTGACACCGCTGAAGGGCACGATGAACTCCCGCTCTATTCCCAAGGTTTCGCTAATTAGATTCAAGGAGCGTTGGCGCTGTGAGCGCTTCAACTTATCGATCTTCGTCGCGACGATCAACGTGGGCACTTCAGCCTCCGCGAGAATCTCCAACATATCGCTATCCAGCGGCGAAGGCTTGTGACGCGCATCCACAAGCACGCAAACCATCCGTAAATGCTCGCGCTCGCTCAGATACTCCACCATCACCCGGTTCCACGTATCTTTCATGGCTTTGGGAACTTTGGCAAAACCATACCCCGGCAAATCTACGAAATAGACCTTTTCGTTCACATCAAAAAAATTGATCGTCTGGGTTTTGCCGGGAGTCCCGCTGGTCTTCGCAAGCCCCTTGCGGCCCAACAGCGTGTTGAGGAGGGTCGATTTTCCCACGTTAGAGCGTCCCACAAAGGCAAACTCCGGTCGCCGATCACGGGGATAGTGCGCGGGATCCAAGGCGCTTAACACAAATTTTGTAGAATCTATCTGCATCAGGAACGCTTTCGGCCAAAGGCCACCTTGAGTACATCATCCACCGTTTCAACCAGGATAACTTTCAGATCATCGCGAACATCGTCCGGGATCTCGGGCAAGTCCTTTTCGTTTTCCCTGGGCATGATAATTGTCTTGATTCCACTACGATGGGCCGCGAGCACTTTGTCCTTGATCCCGCCAACCGGCAACACCCGGCCCAGCAAGGTAATTTCGCCCGTCATGGAAAGAGCCGCTGTCGGCCGCTTGCCGCGCAACGCCGACAACAACGAAACGATCAGCGCTATCCCTGCGGAAGGTCCGTCTTTTGGAACCGCCCCTTCGGCCACATGCACGTGGAGATCCTTGTTCTTGTAAAAGTCCTCGGGAACTTTCAAGGCTTTGGCGTGGGCGCGAATGTAGGTGAAGGCGGCCTCCGCCGATTCCTTCATGACATCCCCCAGTTGTCCGGTCAGCGAAAGCTTGCCCTTACCCTCCATGACGCTGGTCTCAATATAAAGGATATCACCACCCACCTGCGTCCAGGCCATGCCAATGGCCACGCCGACTTGGGCCTCCTCCACCGCCTTCAGTCCACTGTACACGGGCGGGCCAAGCCGGTCCATGACGGCGGCCTCATCCAAAGTGATCAACCCGTCGTGGGTCTCTTCGACCACGTTCCGGGCCACCTTGCGAAGCACGCGGGCAATCTGGCGCTCCAGCTCACGTACCCCCGACTCCCGGGTATAGTGCTGAATAATGGCTGTAATACCACTGGCCTCAAAAACGACGATACTTTCATCCAGACCACATTCTTTCATCATGCGGGGAACTAGAAATAGCGTCGCGATCTGCTCCTTCTCGTGAATTGTGTAGCCAGAAAGCCGAACTACCTCCATGCGATCATGCAGGGCATCGGGGATGTCGAATTCACTGTTGGCCGTGGCAATAAAGAAGACCTCGGAAAGGTCGAAGGGCACCTCCAGATAATGATCACTGAAATCTTTGTTTTGAGCCGGGTCAAGCACTTCCAGAAGAGCGGAAGACGGATCCCCGCGAAAGTCGTTGCTCATCTTGTCCACTTCATCCAAAAGAAACAGTGGATTCTTTACGCCCGCCTTCTTAATGCTTTGTAGAATGCGCCCCGGCATCGCCCCGATATAGGTCCGCCGATGCCCGCGAATTTCCGCCTCGTCACGCACCCCGCCAAGAGAGGCCCGGATGAACTTACGCTTCATCGCCCGCGCTATCGATTCACCCAAGGAGGTTTTGCCCACACCGGGCGGCCCCACAAGACACAGAATGGGACCCCGGACCGATTTGCTGAGCTTTCGAACCGCAAGATACTCGAGGATGCGCTCCTTGACCTTCTCCAGTCCAAAGTGGTCCTCATCCAACACCTGCTGCGCCTGCTTGAGATCCAGAAGGTCACGCGAACGCTTGGACCAGGGCATGTCGCACAGCCACTCCAGGTAGCTTCGAATGATCGCACCTTCGGGACTCATCATGGGCATACGCTCGTATCGGGCAAACTCTCGCTCGGCTTTCTCCTTCACCTCCTTCGGCATCTTAGCCTTGGCGATCAGCGCACGCATCTCCGAAAACTCATCGCCGTCTTCCCGATTTCCCAACTCCTGATGTATCGCCTTGAGCTGCTCGTGGAGAAAATGCTCCCGCTGTCCACGGTCCATCTGCTCACGAACCCGATCACGAACGTTTTGCTCCATGCCAATGAGTTCATTCTCACGCATGAGGAACTCCGTCATTCGCTCCAGGCGCTCTCCCAAATGAAGCAACCCAACCAGCTCCTGGCGCTCTTCCACCCCGACGGGCAAATAGGCACAAATAGAATCGGCCACCAACTCCGGGTCGTCCATGCCCTGAATCGACATGAGAATCTCGGGAGCCACCCGTTGGGAAAGCTGAACATACTCTTCAAACTGCCCCACGACCGTCCGCATCAGCGCAACCATATCATCCTGTGCGCCAGACTCATTCTCCAGCTCCTGGACCTTTACCTCCGACGCGGCCTCTTCCCCTTCACCCAACAAGAACTGTGTCACCCGGCCGCGGCCAAGCCCCTCGACCACCACCTTCATCGTGCCATCGGGCATGCGGAGCGATTGGAGAATCGTGGCAGCAACACCGATGGAATAAAGGCCGTCTTCTTTGGGGTTCTCTTCGGCAGGGTCACGCTGGGTACAAAGAAAAAGTGGCTGACTGCTTGCCAGGCTCTTTTCTACCGCCGCCAATGAAGACGGACGGCCCACCAGGAGCGGTACAATCATGCGTGGAAACACGACCGCATCCTTCAGGGGTAGAAGGAACAGACGCATACTGTTATCCTCGACGGCACGTTTTCGGGCTGACATGGGTATTTATAACTCCAGAGAAGAATGGATACGGCGCAGATACCGTTAATTCGATGAATGAATGAGACGGTGTGTCCAAAGCTCATATATAGAGTGCGGGCAATAGGGATAGGTTGGAGAGTATAGCCTCTGCCGCAGCACACAGGCAAAAGGCCGAACATCCACCATGGGGGACATCCGGCCCAATCTTAACGATGCTGCGGCACTAAGCCGAAGCGGAATTTGTATCGCTACTGTCTTCTTCCGAGACTTCTTTCTCGTGCTTGTACACGAGAAGGGGCTCTTCATTCTTGGTGATAACGCCCGGTGTAATGACGCACTCGACCACGTCCTCACGGGAGGGTATATCGAACATAACGCCCAGCATGGCCTCTTCAAGAATACTTCGTAGCCCGCGTGCGCCCGTGTCTCGCTCGATCGCGTAATCCGCTACCGTCGCTATCGTTTCATCGGGAAAACGCAACGCCACGTTCTCCAACTCGAAAAGCTTTTCATACTGGCGCACGAGTGCATTGTTGGGCTCGATCAAAATCCGAATCAATTCTTCCTTGTTGAGTTCGGAAAGGGCTGCCGTAATCGGAAGGCGACCACTAAACTCCGGTATCATCCCATACTTGATGAGGTCTTCCGGCTTAACTTCCGATAGCAAGGCACCAAGGCTCATGTCTTTCTTCGAACGCACATCCGCATTGAATCCGATTACTTTTTGCCCAATACGCTTCTGGATAATCAGGTCGAGTCCATTAAACGCCCCGCCGCAGATAAAGAGAATATTCTTGGTGTGAACCTGAATGCACTCCTGCTGCGGGTGCTTGCGCCCGCCCTGGGGCGGCACACTCGCCGAAGTACCCTCCAAAAGCTTCAACAGTGCCTGCTGCACGCCCTCTCCCGACACATCGCGGGTAATAGAGGGACTGTCGCTCTTGCGCGCCACTTTGTCGATTTCGTCGATATACACGATGCCGGTTTCAGCACGGGCCGGGTCAAAATCCGCCGCCTGAAGCAACTTGAGGATGACATTTTCCACATCGTCCCCCACGTAACCGGCCTCGGTCAACGTGGTGGCATCGACCACGGCAAAGGGCACATCAAGCAAACGCGCCAGGGACTCCGCCAACAGGGTCTTACCGCAACCCGAGGGGCCAATGAGAAGCACATTGGACTTCTGGATCTCCACACCGTCGATCTCACCGCCTGCGGCAATGCGCTTGTAGTGGTTATGCACCGCAACGGACAGCACCCGCTTGGCGTGGTCCTGTCCAATGACGTATTGGTCAAGAAAGCCCTTGATTTCCCGAGGAACCGGCACCTTCATGGAGCGGGATGTCCCCTTGCGGGCCTTCTCCTCGGCGACTATCTCGCCGCAGAGGTTAACGCACTCATCGCAAATATTGACATCGGGCCCCGCGATAAGCTTGTTAACCTCATCGTGACGTTTGCCACAGAAAGAACAGGTGGGAACATCACTTCGGGTACGTTGGGGTGCCATACGACTCTCCTGCGTTTAAACAGTCTCTCGATGCAAATTTAGCATTTATATACTCTGCTGTCAAGAGATTACTAACGAACTTCGCCAAAGTCAATTATAGACTCACCCCTATTTTGCCAACTGATGGGGACAGAGGTCAAGTGTATCGCCGTGAAAATATTGCGCCGGACAAGGGCCACCCCGAAGAAAAAGCCTCCCAAATCACCAAAATCGGACAGGGAGGCCTTAGAAACACTGACTTTAACAGAAAAAGGCGGCCAGAATCGTGCGGCCTAGCGGGCCAGAATTTCATCAATAAGACCGTATTTCAAGGCTTCTTCCGCACCCATGAAGAAGTCTCGGTCACTGTCTTCGTGAATACGCTCAGCCGATTGGCCCGTGTGCTTCACCAGAATTTCGTCAATCATCTCGCCAATGCGAACGATTTCCCTGGCCTGAATATCGATATCGGAGGCCTGCCCCTGCACGCCGCCCATGAGCTGATGCAGCAGAAAACGAGAATAGGGCAGTGCAAAACGCTTGCCCTTCGTGCCGGCCGCCATGAGCACGGCACCCATGCTGGCCGCCTGACCAAGGCAGATGGTGCTCACATCGGGCTTGATGAACTGCATAGTATCGTAAATGGCGAGGCCCGCCGTAACACTGCCTCCCGGCGAGTTCACGTAGATACTGATATCCTTGTCAGGATCCTCGGATTCCAAGAACAGAAGCTGGGCGATGACATAATTGGCGACGAAGTCATCGATCGGCATACCCAGAAAGATAATGCGATCTTCCAGCAAGCGCGAATATATATCATAGGCGCGCTCCCCGCGGCTCGTCTGCTGGTAAATGGTGACGTTTTCGGGCGCAACGGGGTTGTGTCCGCCAAGACTGGAGAGTTGCGCGTGGATCTGCATGGGATTAGGCATCGGCCTCTTCATCCTCTTTGTACAGCTCTTCCTGGGTCACAACCTTATCCGTCACCTTGGCGTTGTCCATGACAAACGCCACAGCCTTCTGCCGGTAGATGCGGGTTTCATACTCACTGCGCTTATCATCTTCATCCAAAAAGCGGTGTGCAATGTCGACGTCCATTCCGGTGCGCTCGACAATCGCGTTGGCCTCTTTCTCGAAGTCCGCCTCCACAACAGTGATGCCTTCCGCCACACCGATTTCATTGACAGCAACATAGGCCTTGATTTCGCGAATCGCGTGCTCTTTGGCGTCTTTACGAATATCCTCGTTGCGCTTGTCAATTTCTTCGGGCGGCACGCGGAGCTCCAACAGTCGGCGCAGCTCCTGCTTATAGTACTCATCGGCGCTGGATTCGACCATTGACTTGGGCAACTCGAAAGAGCTGACAGCAACAACTGCCTCAACCGCACGTTTTTCTGCAAGCTGCTGGCCCTGCTGGCTGGCACCCTGCTGAAGATCCTTGGAGACCTTCTCTTTAAGGTCGGCCAAGCTCTCAAAGCCACCGTCTTTGGCAAAATCGTCGGTCAACTCCGGCAGGGTCTTCCGCTTAATTTCGTTTACCTTGATCGTAAACGTAGCGGTCTTGCCCGCGAGGTCAACGCTGGAATAATCTTCGGGGAAGGGGACATCGCACGTAAGCTCAGCGCCCGTCTTGGCACCCTTGAGGGCCTCTTCAAACTCCTTGAAGAAGCGACCGGAGCCGAGCACATAGGGATAGTTTTCCGCACTACCCCCTGCAAACTCCTCGCCATCAACCACGCCCGTGAAATCAATCACGACCTGATCTTCGTCCTGGGCCTTGGCATCGTCCACAGTTTCGTAGGCCGCAAAACGTTCGCGCATATTTTCGATAGCTTCGTCGACCTGCTTGTCCTCGATCTCAAGAACGGGGCGCTCAACCTTGATGCCCTTGTAGTTTCCCAATTCAACGCGGGGAGCCACCTCAAATTTCAGGGTAAATTCCAGCGCAGCATCGAGGGGCGTGTCGTGAACGTCTTCGAGGCCATCGATATCGGGATAGTTGATGGGCTGCAGGTCTTCGGACTTGATGAGCTTGCGAAATGCCGCGCTCACGAGCTTCTCCGTCGCCTCGCCACGCACCGCCTTGCCGAACTTCCGTTCCAACAACTTGCGGGGGGCCTTGCCACGGCGGAAGCCGGGAATCTCAGCGTCGCCCTGAAGCTCTTCGTACATTTCTTCCGATTGCTTGAGGGTGTTGGAAGCAGGAATGGCCACCTTCACTTCGTAAGCGCAGTCGCCCTTATAATCCACCTCAAAGGTGGGATCATCGGCAAACTCAAATTCGCCCTCAGCCCCGTCGGCTACGGCCACATCTTCAGTCGTTTCGTTTTCGCTCATATCTCTATCTACCGTGCTTATAGTCGTTGGTGGGCGAGGCGGGACTTGAACCCGCACACCGCGAGGTACCAGATCCTAAATCTGGCGCGTCTGCCAATTCCGCCACTCGCCCGTTCATTCCCGGTGGGAAAGGTACGCCATAGTACCAAAAAAAGCGGGCAAAACGGAATTAATTTCGCCCGCGTAAAACGCATGAATATGGAATAAAATGGTGGGCCGTGAGGGGATCGAACCCCCGACCTTGTGATTAAGAGTCACCTGCTCTACCAGCTGAGCTAACGGCCCGAAAAATTAAAATGGAGCGGGAGACGGGATTCGAACCCGCGACATCAACCTTGGCAAGGTTGCACTCTACCAACTGAGCTACTCCCGCCCGAAATGGTCCGCGAATAGTAGCAAACCTTTTTTAACCATGTCAACAAAAGACTGTGTTTTTTTCCAGCGCCACACCGAATAATGGCTCTTCAGTCGATTGTCGGCTTGGAAGCGCCGCTGGGCTGAAAGAGCAACTATGCAACCCCAATCGTGCCGCACGATCCCCAAAAGGCGAGTCTCAACGAGTCCTGACGGGTTCGTGCGCTTGTGCGAAGCGAAGCTTGTCTGAAGGAAAGAATAAAACGGTGAAAACGTGCGCACAAGGTGTGTTGGAAGCATCACGATACGATTGCTCCAGGCGCACGAACTCTCCTGCGGCGAGCCTTCGACCCTCGCGCCTCGGGATCGTGCGGCACGTCCGACAAGACAATGCTTGAGGGACGAGAAGGGCCATACGTCTCGGCTGTGGCCCGGCCACCTTAGAATCGCACATCAAAGCCCACGCACAGATGGGGCTCCAGGGGGTGCTTCGTTACGATTTCATACTTTTCCTTAACGAGCGGCCACTCTTCGGGAACACAGGCTCCGTAAAGATACTCCACGCCCACGCAGTCCTTCATCATGCGCTCCTCGACATCCTTCGGCGGCTTGAAACGAAAGCGATAGTGGCGGCTGATTTCCTTCAGACCCAGACGGCGATAATAGCGCTGGGCGCGTCGGTCCTGGCTCCAATATTCGAGGCGCCCGAAGCCAAGGCGCTTTGCATCTTCGATGGTGGCATCCATCAATAGCTTTCCAATCTCCTGTCCCCCATACTCCGGCAGGCGCCCAAACTCCAGGACGTAGCCCCCCCGTGAATCCTTTTGAAAACACAACTCCCCCACCTCGTTCTCATACTGTACATCCGTCAGGCCGACGATACGCTCACCATCCACGGCGACGAGGCGTGTCGATTCATACCCGGCATAATCGGGCCGCTCCTGAATACAGTAATTCCACGCATGGGAAATGCTCATAATCACGGCATGAACCCGCAACCACTCCGCCTCATCCTCGTCGCGGTAAGGCCGCACGGTAATACTCACGGACATGTCTCCTTCTAAAGTAGCCGGGCCATAAACCAATATTCACAAAAATACCGCCAAGGGTGCCACCCTCACGCGGGGGAGCTTGCGGGTGTAAATCACCAAATAGACCTAAAATGGTCAGGCCACAACCAAGATCTATGGTCCTTGTCATCCCCTCCAAAGAATTTTCTTATTATTTAGGACGGTTATTCCGGACTGAGGCACTAACCTTCAATACCGAAAAAGACCGTGTGAGTTGTCGGCACACATTCGCAGAACAAGTGAATCCACGGAGCGCTCCCGCGAACCCGCACCCGCAAACTTAGCCGGAAACCGGCTGCGTGTGAGGGTGGCACCCTTGACACTTCCTTTGTTGCTCAGAGTACACTAAGCCTCCCTATCGAGTTCGTCCAAAAATTTCTTTGCATCGTCCCTGCACCCAAGCACGTTGGCCATCTCGGCCAGGTTCACCCGCGCATCATCGTTATCCGGGTCCAGTATCACCGCCTGCTTTACCCGAGCGTAGGCTTTCTTGGTCTCGCCGTGTTGCCAGAGAACGACCGCGAGATCGTTGTGATTCCGCCCAAAGTGCGGCTCCAGCGCAATGGCCTCCACGTAGGCGCGAATGGCACCGGCCACATCCCCCTGCTCAAACAGCGCCCCCGCCTCCCGATTGCGCTGTAGCGATGCCTGAAAGCTGTCCAGCCGATCCTCCGGTCGCAAGTTCCATTTTGCATCAAAGCGGGCGGTGTTGTCGGCGATTAGCGAATCCCACCCATCCCCGACCATTCCCATGGCCTGAAAAGTCTGACTTCCATAGTGAAATACAAAGCTCCCCTCATCCACACACAGGCGATAGCCCGCCCGAAGAATGCGCACACAATAATCGTCGTCTTCAAAATTCCCTGTGCCGAATTGCTCGTCGAAGAGTCCGACCTCCTCCACCACCTCCTCGCGTATTAGCATGCAAAAGCCCACAAGACGGGCCACGTCCCGAATGTCGTCCGAATGCTCCCGCTGGCGCTCTGCGGCATAGCGGTTGATTTCGTCGAGGCTGGACAGTTCCAAATCCGGGATCAGTTGGCTACCTGAAACGCTATTACTCATGGGACCCACCGCGCCGATATCGCCAAAGCGATGCAACACCGATGCCATCCGGACCAGCCACCCCTCGGGCACGAGGGTGTCGTTGTTGAGCAACAACACATGTCCCTCCGCCTGGGCAATGCCGAGGTTTACCCCGGCGGCAAAGCCCACGTTCGATTCAGAGCGCAGCACGGTGACATTCGACACGTCCTCGTAGTCCGTGGCGAGTGGCGGATCCGATCCATTGTCCACCAGGACAACCCGGTAGGGGTACGCCGTGTTCGCAAGAATACTGGCGATACACTGGCGAGTTAGTTCCGCCTCGTTGAAGGCAGGAATGACGATGGAGACGGGGTGCTGCTTCATGCAGCGATTATGAACGGTGCGGGGGATGCACTGCAATGGGATAGATCACTGCGACGTAAATCCCGATTACAGCTTAGTGCGACCCATTGCGCTTCCACCCAACAGCACCACCAATGCCGAACCAAGAAGAAACACATCGCCTATGTAATCCCTCTGGTTGCATAAATCCGAGTTTTAGATGAGCTTATATGCCTCTCAGGGGCGCATAATCATTGAGCAAAATTCGTTTTGGAGTACTGTCAGGAGTGGGTAGCTGGACTGCACTCCCGGTG
>JAJRPE010000361.1 GCA_024280935.1 Candidatus Hydrogenedentota bacterium | reverse complement strand
ATGGCGCTTCCCTCCTTTTTCTCGGCCTCGCGATGAATGCGGCCCAGATTTTTTTGCAGGGGGTACAAGCTTTTCGCCCATGCCGCAACACCGCCATAAAGGGCCATCTGCTGCCGAACATGATCAAGGCTGTTCTTCGCCCACATGCGGCGGTGCTTCCCATCGGCATCCTCTGCCTCGGACGCGGCATGGAGCGCCCAGGCCGACCAGGTGACCGTTCCAGGCAAGGTTGCCAAGGGGGATGCCTGGCTTCGCAATAATACGGTGCCCCGTGCGTCCGTGCGGAAGCGCCCCGTGTAGCGTTTGGGTTCTTCGCTGTTGACTTCAATCACATTTCCTGCCAATAACAGGGCGGTGCCGGATTCGTCCGTCGTGTAGGCATCGACTGTGGCTACCATGCCGGAGGAGGCCGACGCGACGACGGACAGGACATAGTCTCGTTCTGGCTTCAGGGTGAGGGTGCATCCAAAACGTGCTTCGGGAGGTTCAGCGAACTCGAAGGCTTGCCACGTTTGCCGCGCGGTATAGCCAGTCGTGCCGAGATGGCCCTGCATGAGATCCCGCTTGACGGTAGAGACGGTTGCGTTTGCGGGGGCGTCGAAGCCTGTGGGAAAGGGGAGGCCGCCGTACCACTCCTGAAAATCCCCATTGGGGAGGAGGCTGGGTGGGGCGGTATCGGCTACTGCTTCGACGGACAGGACCACCATGGTGCCCGGAGCCGGGTAGACCGACTCAGGTGTCCTTTCAGGGCTGCACCCGAATCCGGCAAGAAGGCACAAGGCGAAAAGGTGGCAGGGCCACAACCAGGACTTATGGTTCTGGTTATCCTTCGTCACACAATCTTCTTGCTTTTCATAGCGCTTCTTGCGAACTAAGGTGCCAGGGCTGCGTACATTGATTTTGGATTGTCTAAGCACAGGCTAGCTTCCAGATTGCGTGGGTCAAAACTACGTGAACCACGAATGAACACAAATTAGCACGAATAAGAATTGAAGCGCAAAGAATGAAAGTAAGCATTCACGGCAAAGGGGGTTGGGCTTTCCAGCCCGACACAAAAGGCACGTCGGACATGAGGCCCGCCACCGACATGTGTAGTCGCGTTGTATTCGAGCGGAAAAACACTATACACAGCCTTGGACAATCAACGTATCACCACGGACACTACGTGCGCTTTCGACACCCACCGTGCGCGTTATGTCGGGCTGGAAAGCCCAACCCCCTTGACCGTGGCACCCTTGGCGTGATTCGCATAAAACGTATTTCATTAGATGAATCCACATATGCTGTTGCCGACCCGCAATAAAAACACAGGCGGGACGCCTATGCTACGTTTTGCAACAAATCCCACCGCCGCCTATAATACCGCCCAGTGAGCTAACGTGGCTGGGCCACAACCAAGATTTACGATCCTTGTCATACATCGCCTGAGAATTTTCTTGCTTTAATCGCGGTTTTGCCAGCGTAAGGCATTACCTTGGACTTCCCCCCCCGTGCCGTCTCCCCGAAAAATTCCTGTCATTGTTGCCTTGGGCGATTTCGCCAGCGGGGTGACCTCGTGGGCGCTGCGCCTTCGGGAGGCCTTTGCCGATCATCCGCGTTATGTCATCCGGCTGATGAACTGTGCCGACACGGGCAACCGCATTGGTGCCTTCGACCTGAGCGCCACGACCCAGGCGCGGGCCAGCGCCCTGCTCTCTGCTTGTGGCGAGGCCATCGTCTTGCCCAATTTTGTGTGGGATCTCTTTCCCGTCTGCGCGGAGCGCGTCGCCGCCGGACAGCAACTCCGGTGCGTGGGCTTCTGCCGTGCGGACTCCGAAGAAGAATACTATGCACCATTGCGTTGGTATGCTCCCCTGTGCAACCAATTCGCCGGGGTAAGCCCGGTTTGTGCGGCGACGTTGGCAGAGCAGCTTGCCCTTGATTCCTCCAGGGTCCACACCCTGCCGACGGGTGTTTGGGTGCCCCAATCCCTGAAGCGGGCCTATCAGACTGCTCCGCTCCGTCTGGCCTATGGGGGACGCGTCGTGCAGGCGCAAAAACGGGTCCTGGATTTCGTTCCCCTGGTGGAGAAGCTCTATCGCGCTGGTGTTGATTTTCGATTTACCATCGTCGGGGCGGGCAGGCAACGGGATGAATTGCAGGCGGCGCTGGCTGCGGTGGATCCCGACAAGCGCGTGTGCTTTGAAGCCCGTCGCAAGCCGGAAGCCATGGCCGCGTTCTGGGCGGAGCAGGATGTGTTTGTGCAGGCCTCGGCCTTCGAGGGCACGAGCAACAGCATGCTCGAATCCATGGCCCAGGGCGCGGTGCCCGTCGTTACGCGAACGGAGAGCGGCGTGGACGGTATCGTCCATGACGGAGAGAATGGTTTTCTCGTGGCGGTGGGCGACATGGATGGCATGGCCTCGGCCATCGTCACGCTGGCCGGGGATCCAGAACGCCTGATGCGCATGGGCCACGCCGCCCATGCCGCTACAGTTCCTTATTCGATGGAAGCCTATGTGGAGAAGTTCACGGTGCTGCTTGATGCCGCCATGGCCGATTCGCCGCGCTCGTGGCCTGCGGATTGTCCCATCGTGCCCCCCAAGCCTTTCCATGGTATTCGGCTAGCCAAGGATGATGACGCTGGCTCGGAAAAGGGACGTATTGCCATTGTTTTTCCTTCACCCCTGCGCGGCGGTGCGGAGGACTACACCCTGCGCATCGCGGCGGGTGGGGTTCGTGCGGGCTATGATGTGCAGGGCGCTTTTCCGGGCAAGACAGCGCTGAAAGGTCTCATCCAGGATTATTTCCATGTTGGCGCGTTCCACAATACGCTGGAGATTTGCGATGTGGGTCCCAAGGCAGGGCAGGCCCCGCTCTACAAGCGTTTCACGCGGACGTTACGCCTTCTGCGGCGCTTGCGGCCTCGCGTGGTGCTGTTTCAGTTGTGCGGCATGCAGTACGGGCTGGTCAGCCTGTTTGCGATTGCCTGGCTCCGCATCCCAACGCTGGTGGTATTTCAACTGGTTCGGGACGACCTGAGTTTTTCGATCTTGCGGCGCGCAATACACCGCTGGATGCGCCGCCGGGGCCAACAGTATGTGGTGGTCTCACAGGCAAATCGTCGCTTGCTGGCCAGGGCCTTCGCTATGAGGGAAGAAGATATCCTTTGCATTCCCAACGGAGTCGATCTCAAGCGTTTCGCCAACAACCCGGAAAACCGAACTGTGGCACGCCATCGCATCCGGCAAGAGTTGGGTCTGCCCCATGATGCCCTCCTCTGCCTGACCGTGGGTCGTCTGTCGCCGCAGAAGGGGCACGACGTTTTGGTCCCGGTGATACCCCACGTTGTTGCGGCTTATCCCAACGTACATTTCTTGTGGGCCGGTGATGGCCCCACGGAGAAAGTACTTCGCAAACAATTGGAACGCTACCGGGCCGCAGAGCACGTGACCTTCCTGGGCAAGCGCGATGATATTCCAGCGCTCCTTCAGGCAGCGGACCTATTCGTACACCCGGCCCGTTTTGAAGGCCAACCTTTTTCTCTCTTGGAGGCCATGGCGGCGGGCCTGCCTATTGTGAGCACCACCGCCAGCGGAATTACGGAAGTCCTCGACCACGATGTCCATGGACTCTTGTGCCGCCCGGATGACATCGGTGCGCTACGGAACACGTTGCTGCATGCCCTCGGTGACTTGGCGCGCATGGCTGATCTGGCGCAGTCTGCGCAAAAGCGCGTGGAAGACTTTAGCGGGGACGCCATGGTCGCCCAGACCCTGGCGGCGCTGGAAGCCCTGGCGGAACGGCCATGAGCGAAACGCAACGCCCCCGCATACTATGGATTCATCCCGGCGGGCTGTTGCCGGTTGGCGGCGGCGGCGCGGCACGAACCTGGGCGCTCATCGGCTGTCTGCGCGACCAGGGCTACGCCGTGGAACTGATCACCGGGGATCAAGGCGAATACAACGAGGCCCTGGAAGCGCGAGTGGACCATCTGTGGATTGAAAATCGCACGGTACACTCAGCAGCACGGCCCAGCCTGAAAATGCGTGTTCGTGAATCGCTCAAGACGCTCTACAAAAGGATAGACCCGGAACTTCGTATGCTCCATCGTCTTTCCGGGCGGGTGCCGCTACTCCTGCCCGTGGAAACAGATTTGCTCAAGCGAAACCGGCGCCGTAGGCTGGAACAATTCGCGGCGGCGGTCGCCTATAAGAACCCGCCCTTGGCCGCCATCGTGAGTTATGCGTGGCTGGCTCCCGTCCTCGACCACATGCCCCCCGGTACGCTGCGGATCATTGATACCATCGATATTCAGTACAAGCGCCAGGAGACGGCCGCCGTTGCGGGTGGTAATCTGGACCACATCACCTGTTCGCGGGAAGATGAAGCACGGGAACTGGGCCGGGCCGATGTTTTGCTGGCCATCCAGGCAGAAGAGGGCGCGACGCTGAAAGCCATGTGTCCGAGAAAGGAAGTCATCGTAGCGGAGCACGCCCACCCCGTGCCCGAATATGTTCCGTCGCCCGAGGGATCGCGGGAGATACTCTACATTGGCAATCGCTACGACCCCAACGTGCTGGGATTGCGGGCGATTCTTGACCACGTATGGCCCGAGGTCCGGCGGGCTTGTCCGCGCGCGACCCTGACGGTTTGTGGCCGCGTGGGCGAGGCCTTTCGACGTAATGTTCCCGGTGTTAGGTTCGCCGGGCAGGTTCCCGACTTGGCTCCCTATTACCAGCGGGCAGCGGTTGTCCTCAATCCGGTGCCTTATGGCACGGGCCTGAAAATAAAGACGGTGGAAGGCCTGGCCCAGGGACGTTGCGTCGTGTGCTCGGAAGCGGGTACGGGTGGCTTGGACAATCCCGGCAGCCTGCCCCTCGTCGTGGCCGATGTGCGCGGCGAGATGGCACGGGAAATTCTACGACTCCTGGAGGCGCCGATTGAACGACACGCGCTGGAGAAGCGCGCCTGGGACTTTGCCCGGACGCGCTTTGCGCCAGTCCGTGTGTATGGGGCGTTGCTGACTCGGCTGGCGGCGCAGCGGCCCAGGTAATTGCGTTGCATTGTGCCATGACCTCGCTTGTCTGTTTCAATGAATATAGGGAAAGCAATTGGGTAGGCAATAAGGGAAGGCAACAGGAATGGAACCGTCAATTTCACAGAACTACGCGGGTATCTCTCGGCGCACCTTCATAAGCACCGCCGCCATCTCCTTACCCGTGCTCTTTGGCATTCAGGGCACGGCTGCCGCAGATGAACCGTCAGCGGAATCCGTGGTGCGTGCCGATTGGCCAACCTTTCTTGGGCCGACGCGGAACAATATATCCCAGGAGACGGGTTTGCTCCGGGAATGGCCCGAGGAAGGGCCGCCCCAGCTATGGCAACGCACCGTTGGCGACGGCTATGGCCCCCCTGTGGTGTCTCAGGAGCGTCTGGTCGTTTTCCATCGCCGGGAAAATGAGGAGATTCTGGAGTGTATTGATGCGCGGCAGGGGAAGCGTGTTCATTGGCGCTATGGCTACCCCACTGGCTATGTGGATAGTTACGGCTACGACGGCGGCCCTCGTTCGTCACCCTGCATTGACGGGGAGCGTGTCTATTCCTACGGCGCGGAGGGGGTGCTGACCTGTTTGAGTTTCGAGACGGGTGCCTTGCTGTGGCAACGACCCGTCATGAAGGAGTTCAACGTTCCCCAGGGATTTTTCGGGGCGGGTGTGGCTCCCCTCGTGGATGGGGGCCTGGTATTTATCAATGTGGGTGGCCCCAAAGGAGCGGGCGTGGTTGCTTTTGACGCGGAGACCGGTGAGACGGCTTGGAAGGCGAGCAACGACAAGGCCAGTTACTCGACCCCTATCGTGGCAACTTTGCACGGCACGCGCCTGGTTATTTTTCACACGGCCGACGGACTCTTGGTCCTGGAGGCCAAGACGGGGAAGGAGCGCTACCGCTACCCTTTCCGCTCGAAGGTTCACGAGTCGGCTATCGCGGCCACGCCGGTGCTCATTGGCGACAAGGTGTTTCTTTCGGGGGCCTACAAAATTGGCGCCGTGTTGCTGCAATTGGCACCGGATGGCCTGAAGGTGGTCTGGCGCGACGAGTCTGCCCTGCAGAGCCATTGGGCCACGAGTATCTATCATGAGGGCTACCTCTACGGGATGGATGGCCGCCACGAACGGGGTTCCAATATTCGATGTGTTGAGTTCGCGACCGGCAAGGTGCTCTGGGCCGTGGACAAGCGGCTCGGCCGGGCCTCTTTTTTTATGGCGGAGGGCAATCTCGTTGCGCTGGGCGAGCGGGGCCGGTTGGCATTGATTGAGGTGAACCCCGAAGCGTATAAGGAGAAGGCCCGTGTTCGGATTTCCGCCAGGCGCCGGGTGTGGACACCCCCGATTCTCGCCCAAGGCTTGCTCTATATACGCACCGAGCAGGGTATTACGTGTTTTGACCTTCGTGCGACGACGTAAGTTCGCCAGCGTTTGCGCAGATTAGAAAGCCTCCCATGAAGTGCCGCATCGCCCTTTTCGTCTTATTGTCCGTGTGCTCAATCCAAGCCTTTGCCGAAGACACGGCGCGATTCGTGCAAGATCGTTTCGCCATTGGACTGTGGGTTGATCCGCCCCTCGACGACAAGGCACCGGCACGCTATCAGGAGTTGGCCGATGCCAACTTTACCGTGGTCATCGGTGGTTTCGGGCGGGGCGATGTGGCGCAGCAGGTTGCGCTGTGCGAACGACACGATCTCAAACTTATTGTTTCCAGCCGAGGAAAGAACGTCACAGATTTGCCGGATGCTCCTTCGCTTTGGGGCTACGCCCTTCGCGACGAACCCAGCGCAACGGACTTCCCCGCTTTGCGAGAGGCATCGGATGCCATCGCGAAGAACCGACCCGGCAAACTGCGCTATATGAACCTTTTTCCCAACTATGCGAATCCGTCCCAGTTGGGAACCGAGACCTATGAGGAACACGTCCGGCAGTTTATCAAGGTTGTGGATCCAGATGTCCTCTCCATGGATCACTACCCCATTTTTCGCCCCGGTCGCGATGGGCGCGCAGGGTATTGCAAAAACCTGGCCACGTTTCGGACCCATTCGCTGGCTGCGGAAATCCCTTTCTGGAATTTTTTCAACACCATGCCCTACGGGCCCCACACCGACCCCACCGAAGGCCAGCTTCGGTGGCAGATTTACACCTCATTGGCCTATGGTGCGAAGGGTGTCCTGTACTTCTGTTACTACACGCCCGCAGGCAAGGAATTTCCCAAGGGTGGTGCCATCATCCGCCGGGACGGGCGGCGCACGCGGCACTACGATGAAGCCCAGCGGATTAATCTGGGTTTGAAGCATCTTGGCCCGACCCTCATGCAACTTACCAGCACGGCGGTTGTTCGGATCTCCGAGAGCGACGGTGATCGTGCTGCGGAAAAACTGAAGGGCCTTCCCATCATCAATATTGCACGCGGCAAAGTCGACCCGCCCATGGACTACCTCGTGGGTGCCTTTACCCATGAAGATGGCCGCCGGGCGGTGCTGCTGAACAACTACCGATTCGCCTATACCGCCTGGCCCACGGTGACCTTCGACGCGCCGTCGAAATCGGTGCTGGAGGTAGATCAACGAACCGGCGATATTCGGCCCGTGATTGATGACAGCCCGCTCATGGAAGGTTTGCAGCTTTCGCTGGGCGCGGGTGAAGGGCGCTTGTTTTTGCTGCCCGCCAAGGTCGAGGCAAAGTGACCAAGGGGACTGGCTCGCACAGCGGTGAGCGATGGAGTGCGCGCAAATAGAAAGCCTCCGGTGTGCCACCTACACAGACGCGAGGCACGAGTGGCTTTGTGGGTGCGGGGTGTAGAGGGAAACTTCACACCCGTAAGCTCCCCCGCTTCGCTCCTCCGCGTACGGGTGGCACCCGGCGTGGGTCTTCACAAAAAAGAGCCAAGCCAATTGCCACCGGGATCAAGGAGTCTCACCTGCAATACGTGGATCGCCGATTAGAGAAACGCCATACGACCGGTACAGCCCCTATCCCGCCCCGGCGCGTCTACGACCTGGGGCGTCTACGACCTGGGGCGTAATAGATGGCAGTCCCCTTTCGAATTATTCCAACAAGCCGGGCATGTGGGCATCCATCCACCCGGCCCGGTCTTGGAGCCAATTTTTGAGGAAGAGGATTTCACCCTGATAGGAGTCGGGGTGGGGTCCGATGAACATGAGAAAATTAATATCCGGGAGCAGCGTCATGCCCAGGGAGGGCCAGCGGATAAACTGCCGGGCCTGGGCGGTATCCAGTTGCGCCACAATGGCATCAATCCGGTTGTTGATCTTGGCGGTGGAAAGAAACTCGCGGCGAATCTCGGTCCACCGTGCGGCGTAACGTTCGGCAAAATCGGGATCCTGTAAGAGGCGTTCGGTCCAGGGGCTTCGGGAGATGGGACCATCATAGTCGGTGAGGAGCCAGCCGCTGGTTCCCTCAATGCCCTGAAAACTGAAGTAGCCCATGGCGATGTTGAGATCCCAGATAGGCCCCATGTGGATGACATCTTCACGATCCTTGTAGAGGAAGGTGCTGGAATGGAAGGCATCGCGGTTCTTGAAGAGTTCCTGCAAGAGCATGTAGTCGATGAAGGAGTCGATGTCGATGAAGGGGGCGTAGCCAAATACGGGATCCCGAAAGTTCGCGGCGAAGAGGGCGGTCTCGAAGGCCGTGATATGCTCGGTGAACCACGCCACCTGGGCCGACGTAATTCTGTTGCTGTTGGGCGATACGGGGGTCAACACAAAGCCCTCGGCAATTTCGATGGCGACCTCGCTTTCATCCAGCCGATCGGGTCGGCGCATTTCCATGAGGTATCCGCCGGTGATTTCAGGCTCCGCATTGTCGTCTGGACCCAGTTTTGTGATATTGACCCGGTCTCGGTCCCGTTTTACCTTTTCGGCAAGGACAAAAAGCCCTTCGTAGGACGCTTCCAGCGAGTCGGCGGGATCGTCGCGCAGGTAGACTTCGCAGAAGCGCGTGCGGGGCGTATACCAGCCAAGGGCACCCCATACTTCATAGCCAAACACGTTCCTGATCAGACTCCGATCCATCCAGGGACCATAGAGCACCCAGTCTTCTTCACTGGGCATGCCCAGGAGCACGGCATTCGCATCGGCATCGTTTTCATCGCGCACCTCAAAGCCCCAGGATGCTTTTGGAAAAGTCTGGGTAGAGAAACCGCGCCGTTCAATGGCGATGGGGGTCGTCAGATTTGCACCGGTGAGCGTGGGGCGGTTCGCGGCACCCGTGTCGTTGTCGATAACGTGGAGGGTCGCGGCGATCTTCGGTTCATCGGGAATGGCTTTACCGTTCGTGTCGATCACGAGGATAGGTAACGTGGTCTGGCCATAGAGGGTGTCCAAGTCCGTGCCGTGTATAACACTATCGCCGTCCATAGCCCACGCCCAGCCCACGGTTCCGCCCGCCATGGTAACGGGTCCGCGGATGTGCTCTACGGGCATCCCGTCAACATCGGCGATGGCCCGCAGCCAATAATCGCCCAGGCTGTCCACATCCGCATCAGAGACGGCGTTGGCGGCAAGGGGTTCAGCAAGCAGATTGTCTGCTGACACCACCCCTCCTTTCGAGTCGGCAAGGGCGAAGAAGGTAATGGGGTAGGGGGTCTCATTGATAAGCTGAAAACGTGCAATAGGCACATTGGGATAACAAGCGGAGAGTCCGAAGGCCAAGGCGAACACGCCCGCAATGCCAATCCCCGAACGAAGCAAGGTGAGTCTCATTGTGAATCCTTTCGTTGTCGCCCCAGAGCGTTGCCCGAGGGGATATTTCATCCGTGCCATAACCCGATAGTACCGCGACAGTTTACACGACTTTCCCAGCCTTACCCAAACACTATTATTACTTTCGTTGTGGCCCGCATTCGACGTTTGCAACGGGCTGTCAGCGGCTGGAAAGCCCACGCTCCTTTTCGGCGCTGGCAATCTGGACCAACGCGTAGAGTTCTCGAACCACGATCTTCAAACCCGGATCCGCGTCGTAGGCGGCGGAAACCAGCTTGCGGGCCGCGCCCACATCGCCGCAGGCCTTGCCCCGGGCAATCAGTTCACGACAGGCATAGGGCATGGGCCCCCAATTGCCACATTCCACGAATTGGTCGCTGATGAAAATGAACTTTGGGATAGCCTCACCCCCGTTGGTCAGATAGCGGGTAAAGACATCAAGATACTGTTCCCGCGTAATGAAGCGCACGTGGAGTTGCTCCGAAGCCTCGGCCATCGCTTGAAGAGCGGGTACATGCCGCAATACATCGCCACACCAGTCTTCCGCAATCGCGACCACGTTGACACGGCGCTTTAATGCCGCGAGGCCCTGCACCACATCGGCCTCCAGTGTTATCGCCGACAAGGTCTTCAGCATGGCATCATGGTTCGCGTCGGATTCGGCGAGTTCCAACCAGCCATCGAAATCCTGGCCGGATTGTAGGACTTCTTCCCAATCAATAACGCGCAACATGGGGGGACGGGGCATGGGATTTTCCTTCTTTCAGGGGAGCGATGGGGGCTGCCGTAGCACAACGCAACGATTTTGGGAGTATACCCTGTGATCGCCTGCCTTCGCATCCCTTGAAACAAGGGGCTGGAAATAGGAACTCGTTTCGGATAAAATATGCATTATGAATATATTATTAAAATTATTGATCCCCGCAGCCCTTCTTCTCTCCGCCACCACGGTTGCCTTGGATGTTTTTGAGGAGCCACCCATCAACTACAGCGAGACCAAGGCAAACAATCCCATCTCCCAGCTTCAGGAAGCCTTGGACGGCAAGACTGCCACCCTCGCCCATGACCCGGAGTTTGGCTATTTGAAGTCGGTCCTCGATCTACTCCAGATACCCGAAGAATCCCAAGTGCTCGTCTTTTCCAAAACTTCTTTCCAAAACCGGCTTATCGCGCCCAGCACCCCCCGGGCCATTTATTTCAACGACAACGTCTATATAGGCACGGTCCAACACGGCAAGGTGCTGGAAATATCTACGGCGGACCCCGATTTGGGAGCCGTGTTCTACGCCTTGTCTCAGGAACCCAATGCCAGGCCCGAATTTGTTCGACAACGTCACGACTGTCTCCAGTGCCACGCGACGAACCTGACCCACAATGTTCCCGGTCATATCGTGCGGTCGGTATTTGCGGCACCCGACGGACAGCCGATTCTGAAGGCAGGTTCTCTGGTTACCGATCAAAGCACCCCCATGGACATACGCTGGGGCGGCTGGTATGTCACGGGGACCCACGGCAAAGCCCGGCACCGGGGCAATGAACTCGCCCACGAGACGAAGAACGACGCGGTCATCGATTCCGATGCGGGGGCCAACCAGCTCCACCTGCCCAATCGCGTTGATACGACGAAATATCTGACACCCCACAGCGATATCGTGGCCATGTTGGTGCTGGAGCACCAGACCCGCCTGCACAACCTGCTCACTGAGGCAAACTTCGAGACACGCATGGCCATGCACCGCCAGTCGGTGTCGGACCGAATCTTTGAACGCGATCCCACCGTCTTGTCCGAGTCCACCCAGCGTGTCATCAAGCAGGCTGGTGACAAACTCGTGGACTACATGATTTTTTCCAATGAAGTGGAGTTCAGCGACACGGTCCATGGCACATCCGGCTTCGCCGAAGCTTTTGAGGCGAAAGGCCCCCGTGACAGCAAAGGACGCTCCCTGCGCGAACTGGACTTGGAAGAGCGGCTCTTCGTGTACCCCCTGAGTTTCCTCATCTACTCGCCCCAATTCGATGGCCTTCCCGCACCGGTGAAAGACCATGTCTACCAGCGCCTGTGGAACATATTCACCGGTGCCGAACCCACACCAGACCTCCTCCACCTCACCAACGCCAAGAACCACGCCATTCGGGACATCCTGATCGAGACCAAGCCGGGTCTGCCGGATTACTGGGTGAAGTAGCGATGATGAGTCATAGGGGGGGCTTATGGAGGCTATGAGGCACGCAGGCATCATGCGGCCTCTCAAATACAACTGTGGGGTGGCTAAGAGAGGCCTGGCATCAGGGGGCCGGAACAACACAGCGTCTTTCTTGTTGATATAACGCTTGTCCCAGATGACTCCGATCAGGATCAACCTTCTTGAATCAAGGCAAGTCCATGGTTCTGAATCTGCCCTCGTATAACAAACTCCGAAGTTCCGAACTCCGCCGCAATCAGTCCAATGTCCTCGTTGCTGACACAATCGTTGGACGGGATACGCTCCGCAATCCTGTTCGCAGGGGCAATGAACTCGGCGGCAAAGGCCCGATTTCGCTTTTGACGCTCCGAATAGGTGTCTGTCGCCAACGCGAGGCCTTGCTCCGGCGTGGTCAGGTACTCGAATAATGCACGACAAAGGGCAAAGACCTGTCCTGATTCGAAGTTGCTTTTCACTGCGAAATAAGGCGAGGCATCGGAACCCGGTGCCGCTGCAGCAGTGATGAACTTACAACCGAGCAGCTTTCCCGAAGTGGCTTGCTTCCAAGCTGCTGGGTCTAATCCGAATATTTCCCCAAGCGTGGCGGAAGATGACACGGTAGTCGCAGAGGAGGTCGCCAATTCCCCTCTCAAGGTCCGGGCAACCTCATAGCCTTGGCTCCAAGGTTCCAAGTTATTCGATGGCAGTGCCGTCCACTCCTTGTGTATCTCTCCCAATTCTTTCCGTAAACCGCACAGTGGGTCCAGATTCAATTTGAGGGCATTTGCTTCGTTGACAAAAGCCCGCAGTTCCTTCCCTTGCGTTTCCAAGTCGGCCCACCGCGTCCCCGCAAGAAACTCGTCCGTTGCACTCGAAGGGAAATCACTTGCAAATTCAATCAGCGATTGGGTGAGGCTCTCCGCAGGAGACGCATAGGGGTCCTCGCCGAGTCGACCGACAGCGCGGCAAAAAGCCTGTTCATCGGCATCGGCCCCCTCAATCGCCCTCCACTCTTCCGCGAGGAAAGTCTCACGAACGCCTTGCTCATCGAGCCTGACTACCACGGCATTGATGAACTTTCGCAGTGCCGCTTCAACGTCACGATGTGCCAATGCCGCTTTGCCCTTGGTCAAGAAGTTGATGCGGCATGAGTCTCGGTGACTCGGCTGCCACTCTAAACCGATTCTATTGCCCTCGGGCTGAATTACCAGATCGGGTAGCGCGAAGCCTTCTGCCGCAAACCGCAGATTATGGCGGCTCTGGTAGCCACCCGGTCCCGCTAAACGCAGGGAAGAAGGCACTTCATAGAGCAAGTTCCACCAATTGCGCACCATCCACTCGGCAACAGGATATAAGGGCATGTAGATGCCGTTTCGAGTACTGCGTACGGCCTGGTCTTCGAGCCGCGTCACGGATTCTCCGTTAACAAGGATTCTAAGTTGTGCCCACGTTGCACGCAGTTCTTCCCCTCTGGCCCCCTCGGGAGATTCCCATTCGAAATCTAAGGTGAGCTTCGCCCACAACCCAAAAACTTGCTTACAGTATTCGCACTCATGTCAATATCCGTAACCAACTGAAATACTGACTGTTACAGGAATTTATCCTGGGACTCGCATAAACCTTCTCTTTTTTTATAGGCCT
>JAJRPE010000360.1 GCA_024280935.1 Candidatus Hydrogenedentota bacterium | reverse complement strand
CTTCACCGCTGGGCTACGATATGTCGTCCCTACGGGACTAACTGCTTCGGCTTCGTACCTGAGTTTGACGAATCGGCCCCTTTTAGGGGCCTTCCTCATACCCCCGGCTCTGCCGGTGGTTACTGATTGGTTAAGTAACAAAGAGTTGGGGGCTCTCTTCAGGAGCGAGTCAGTGAAGACTGAGTGTACACCAGTCATGATGAGATTCCAAGGCTACGTGCGTAGCATTCGGAGGGAACTTCTCAAGTAAGCGTTCACCCCAAGGGAATTCCACGCCGTCATTCCCGCGCACGCGGGAATCCAGAACGCGGTAGAAACCTCTCTGGTCATGCTGGATCCCCGCGTTCGCGGGGATGACGATCTCGCACCTGAACACTTACCTTATCAAGATTGTCGTCCAGCAAAAAGTAAGCGTCCGATGCGCGGCAATACACCAGCCCACCGCATGTTGCTGCCAGGCTGTGAAATATACGGGCAGATCCTCAGCGTGCCTTTCCTTCGCGTTGTGATCCATAATGGGGCGGGCCAATCACAGCAAGGACAAGGCACTATGGACGCTTCAGATCCCCAGGAACTTTCCCAGGAAACCTATCGTATCACCGGCATGACCTGCGCGGGTTGCGTTCGCCGGGTGGAAACCGGTTTGGCGGAACTGGAGGGCGTGGTCGAGGCGACGGTCAATCTCATGACCGAAGAGGCCGTCATCCGTTTTGAACCGGGTGCGGTGGCGGCGGACACCGTGATTGAGACGGTCGAAGCTCTGGGCTTCGCTGCGATGCGCAAGGAGGAGGGAGTATCGGACTACGATATTGATGTTTCCCAGGAAAACCTCGTGGTGGCCCGTCGGCGCTGTGCCTTGGCGTGGGCGCTTACGGGGCCTATCGCCCTGCTCATGTTGCTCCACATGACCCATATCTGGATGGTGCCCTACTGGGGCTGGATTGAGCTTGTTCTCGCTTTGCCCGTCATCGTGGTGTCCGGGGCGGAGACCTTCAAGAAGGCGTGGATTACAATGCGGGCCAAGTCGCCGAACATGGATGCGCTCATCGCCATCGGTACGCTGGCGGCCTACAGCACGGGTCCCATGCACCTCTTTGGTATGGATGTCGCCAGTTTTGCGGCGGTCGCGGCCATGATTATGGCCTTCCACCTGACCGGCCGCTATCTCGAAGCGCGGGCGCGGGGCCGCGCCTCCCAGGCGATTCGCCGCTTGCTGGAGCTGGGCGCGAAGACCGCCCGTGTGCGTCGTGATGGCGAGGTGGTGGAGATTCCTGCGGACGAGGTTGTCGTGGGCGATGTCATGATCATCAAGCCGGGCGAGAAGATTCCCACCGATGGCATTGTGGTGCAGAGAGCCAGCGCCATTGACGAGTCCATGGCGACGGGCGAACCTATCCCGGTGGATAAAGAAGTGGGAGATAATGTCCTCGGCGCGACGGTGAACAGCACGGGGGCGCTGGAGGTCGAAGCGACGCGCATTGGGGGTGATACCTTTCTTTCCCAAGTGGCTAAAATGGTGCAGGATGCCCAGGCCTCCAAACCGGCAATTCAGGGATTCGCCGACCAGATCACGACCATCTTTGTGCCTGTGGTGTTGGGTGTGGCCCTGCTCACGGGGATGTTCTGGCTCCTTCTTCCTGAGATGATGGAGACGCTGGGCGCATGGGCTGTGCCTTATTTGCCCTGGGAACACAGCGGTGACGTGTCCCGATTGAGTATGGCGATTTTCTCTGCCGTGGCAGTCCTCGTGATTTCCTGTCCCTGCGCCATGGGCCTGGCGACGCCCACGGCCATCATGGTCGGCACCGGCCAGGCGGCGGAGCGCGGTCTCTTGATTCGCGAAGGCGCGGCGGTTCAGCGCCTGAAGGAACTTACGATACTCTGCCTCGATAAGACGGGCACCCTCACCCATGGTAAGCCGAAAGTGACCGATGTGGAGGCGTTGGAGGGGGTGGAGCGAAGCGACTTGCTGGCGTGGGCGGCAGCGGTGTCGCTCTTTTCTGAGCACCCCCTCGCGAAGGCCATTGCGGACCGGGCCACCGATGACCACTGCGACATGCTGTCTGCGGGGGATTTCGAGGCGGTTCCGGGAAAGGGCACCCGAGCCATGGTAGATGGGGTGGCAGTGCTGGTGGGCAAGGCAACCTATCTTGCCGAGTCCGGCGTGGACATCGCGCCGCTGGAGCATATCCTCTATCGGATGCAGCAGGAAGCCAAGACGGTGGCCGCTGTGGCACGGGATGGCAAGGCCATCGGTGTTATTGGCATCGCCGACACGCTGAAGCCCGAGTCCGTGCGTGCGATTAAGGTTCTCAAGCGCATGGGCATCCAGTGCATCATGATCACCGGGGACAACAAAGCCACGGCGGAGGTCGTCGCAGATCAAGTGGGTATCGAGCGGGTCATCGCCGACGTGTTGCCCCAGGACAAGGCCAAGGCGATTGAGAATCTGAAGAAGGAAACGATAGGGGCCGTGGGGATGGTGGGGGATGGCATTAATGATGCCGGTGCCCTTGCCACGGCGGATGTGGGCATAGCCCTCGGCACGGGCACGGACATCGCCATTGAAGCGGCAGACGTAACCTTGGTGCGCGGTGATCTGATATCGCTGGTCACGGTGATTCAACTGGGCACAGCGACCTATAAGAAAATCGTTCAGAATTTGTTCTGGGCCTTTGGTTACAATCTACTCGTCGTGCCCCTCGCCATGCTGGGACTGCTTCACCCCATGGTCGCCGAGGTGTGCATGGCCCTGAGTTCATTAAATGTGATCGCGAACTCCCTGCGGCTGCGCAACTTCGACCCCGAGAAGGTGACGAAGGAAATCATGCGGATGTGAGGTTGGATGAGGTGGACCCAGTGGAGCGTGCGTTCTGTCCACCAAGTCCACATCGTCCACTAGGTCCACAACAGCAAGATTGGTCTGGGGCTGCTTCCCTCGTTGCCACGGGGCGGTGTTTAATCTGATTTTGGGCAAGTCCCCAAAGTGTATGGGAGAATCCGTTGGAAGAAAAACAACACACCCTCAAGATAACCATCAGCGGCACGGGCTTCGCCGGCGACTTCGTGGCGCGGTGCTTTGGCCTCTTGCCCCACCGCAACGGCCTGAATATCTGTTTGGCCGGGGTGAATTCCGGCCACCTGGGCAACGCCCAGGTCTTTGCGAAGAAGCATGGGGTGGGCGAGGCCTTCGATTCCCACCGCGAGATGCTGGATTCAGTCAAGCCCGACATCGACTGCATCGCCTGTGCGAACTACGCCCATGCCCAGTACGTAAAGGAGGCCGCCGAGGCGGGGGTAAAGGTCATCGTCCTGGAAAAGCCGCCCCTCATTTGGCCGGGCTATCCCGAAGGTCGCGAGGCCTCCGCAGCAATCCGAAAAACAGAATCCATGGCGGCCTTGAAGGAAGTCCTCAATGCCGTGACCGCCAGCGGGACCAAACTGCTCTACGCCGAGAATTTTGTCTATGTCGATGGCATGAAAGCCCTCGTTGAGCTGATTCGCGAGGCCCAGGCAATCGGTAAGGGCAAGGTCTTGCTTCAGCAGGGCGTTTGTGCCCACCAGGGTTCCCATGCTCCCGACTACGATACCCCTGCCAAGTCGGGCGGCGGTTCGCTGTTTAACAAAGCCTGCCACCCGCTGGGATCCGCCCTCTACCTCAAGCAAATCGAAGGGATGCTGCGCGAAGGGAAGCCCATCCGCCCGGCCCGGGTTTCCGCCGTGGCCTTGCAGGTGCTCAAGGGACAACCCGAAGCTACGGGCGAGCACTTCCGTGTGATGCAGAACGTGGACGACTTCGCACGCATCACCGTCGTCTTTGAAGACGACACCGTGGCCGAGGTCCATGGCTACGATTTGAGCATCAGCGGCATCAAGAATTCCTTTTCCGTCATCGCTGATTTCGGACAATACGACATGCGGATTAACCCCAACAACGAAAACGAACTCTTCCTGCCGGATGCACGCGCTGCGGGCAATCTACTCCTCCGCGAAAAGTTACCTACCCCGCAGGGGACCTCATTCCCAAGTCCCCAACAGTTTCATGCCCACGGCTACGTGAACGAAATGGACGATGCGGTGGCCTGTGCTCTGGATACCAAGCGCTACCCCCAATCGGGTCCGCTCCTCGCGTGGGACACCATGGCCATTCTCATGGCTGGTTACGAGTCGGCGGAGAATGCGTCGGCCTTTGTGGATATCACAGAATACAGTGGAGTGAATGCCGGAGGAGATACCGCGTTGCCGGATCCGCGACACTTTGGCGCGGTGTTGGGGCGCGGGGGGCAGTGATCGGTCCGATCAGTCTGATCCGACTGATCGAGCCAATTTGCCGTTATAGGAGAGGTCCAGCAGGAAATGTTCCGGTATTTACCGGGTATAATAGAGGCAGGGCGTAAAGCGCTCATATCCGGTGTTGGGCGTGTCGAGCGGGCAGAGGAGTACGTGCCATGGTTCAATATCAAGTTGGACAGGTCATTCATCACAAGCGCTACAACTATCGCGGTGTCATCGCCAAGGCGGACCGTGAATGTGGCGCGCCCGATGAATGGTACATCAACAACCAAACCCAGCCCGACCGTGATCAGCCTTGGTACCACGTTCTCGTTCATGGCGGCTCGGAAACCTATGTGGCCGAAGAAAATCTCGAACTTGACCGGAGCGGCGACGAAGTGGCCCACCCCTACGTGCGCCGAATGTTCGCCCTATTTATCAAAGGCCGCTATCACCGCTTTTGTCCCAATTAGGGAGGTAATGTGGGCGGCTCGTGGAGAGGGAGAGTTACGTTATAGGGGGTTGGGCTTTCCAGCCCGACATAAGACGCACGGTGGGTGTCCAAAGGGTACTTGGCTTGGGTGGCGCGGCATTGATTCTCCGTAATTGCTCACAGCCCATGCCGTATTGGCCCTTAGAAAATAACTGTCGGGTGCCACGGGTAGGCCTCTCAGGGCTTACCCGTGTAGTTCCTATCAGTGAGGGAGGCGACCCAGATTCAGAGACAGCGATTCTTGCACGGGTAAACCCTACCGGGCCTATCCGTGGCACCCGACGGACTTTTTGTCGACTATAGTTGCCCATGCCGTGAAAGCTTACAATTGTCCAAGGCGGGCATTGTATCTTGCCAATCAGCTCTTGAGGTGTTGCCCATGCCGACGTTGATTATAGGATCGACGCGCCCCTTGTTGCGGACTGGAAAGTCCGCACGCCTACCCACCGCAAACACCGCCAAAATTTTCCCTTGACACCTACTACGATTTGTAGTAACTTTACTTACTACAAGGCGTAGTAAGTTACACACGAGGTATGCACCTATGAAAAACGACATTACCGAAGCGGAAATGGAAGTGCTCAAAGCGCTGTGGAAGGCGGGCGAGGGGACCGTCCGGGAGATTGCGAAATATCTTCCCGGTGAACGGGCCTACACCACCTTGCAGACCTTCTTGAAGCGTCTGGAAGACAAGGGGGCCGTCTCCCGGCTCAAGGACAACGTGCCCCACGTCTACAAGGCCAGAGTCACCCGACAATCCCTCATGAAGACCCGGCTGAAGTCCATCGCCGAAGAGCTTTGCGACGGTGCGGCGGGGCCCTTGGTCATGGCGTTGGTGGAAAACAAGAAGTTTTCAAAGAAGGAATTGGATTCCTTTCGCACGCTCATCGAGCAACTCGACGAAGATAGGGAGTAGGAGTATGACAACACTTCTAAGGTGAGCTTCGCCCACAACCCAAAAACTTGCTTACAGTATTCGCACTCATGTCAATATCCGTAACCAACTGAAATACTGACTGTTACAGGAATTTATCCTGGGACTCGCATAAACCTTCTCTTTT
>JAJRPE010000359.1 GCA_024280935.1 Candidatus Hydrogenedentota bacterium | reverse complement strand
CGAAACCCTGGAATTACACCGCCCGCCATAACGCGGGGGCATGTCCCGGTCGTGAATGAAAAAACGCTTCCAACCATGTGCCCTCTTCCCAAAGCCCACCGGGACATGCACGCGCCTCAACGGGCACCTTCCTACCTATGGGCACACTGTTCGTCAACACGCTTCCCGTACCAAGGACAGGTGTCGGGGCGCGAGTACGTCCCTCAGGGACGTACCATTCACTATTCTAAATTCTAACTTCACTATTCGTTGCCCTGCGCCTTACAATGGCCCCTCAGCATCAGCTCAAGAATCCCCGTGAAAGGAAATTTTCCCCATGTCCGACGGTTTGCGCGTTTGCATCTGGAACGAAGGTGTCCACGAAAAGACCAACCCCAAAGTCTCCGATATCTACCCCAGGGGCCTTGGACACCAGCTCGCCCAATACATGGAGAAGGTCCCCGGTATCGCCAGCGTTACCGTCGCAGAATTGGATGACCCCGAGCATGGTCTGACGGATGAGGTCCTGGAAAATACCGATGTCATGACGTGGTGGGGACACACGGCCCATGACCAAGTGGACGATGCCATCGTGGCCAAGGTACAGGAGCGGGTCGTGGAGCACGGCATGGGACTCATCGTCCTGCACAGCGGCCATTACTCCAAGATTTTCAAGCGCCTCATGGGCACCTCTTGCAGCTTGAAGTGGCGCGAATACGAGGATCGGGGAGAGAAGGAACGCCTCTGGGTCGTCGACCCGGCCCATCCCATCGTGGACGGCATCCCTGAAAAAATCGAATTGGAATTGGCCGAGATGTACGGCGAACATTTTGACATTCCCCAGCCGGATCAGCAGGTCTTTATCAGTTGGTTCCAAGGGGGCGAAGTCTTCCGAAGCGGCTGCTGCTGGCATCGGGGGAAGGGCAAGGTTTTCTACTTCCGCCCAGGACATGAAACCCTGCCTATCTACCACAATGAGACTATTCTGAAAGTCATCGCCAACGGCATCAAGTGGGCCGCGCCAAGCCGCGTCGCGGGCGGCATCATACGGGGCAACACCGAACCTTTAGAGAAGTTTGAAGGGTGAAGTCAGAAGTTTGAAAGAAAAAGAAGTTAGAAGCGGGAAACCTCTATCCCAGTTTCGCCCTTCCAACTTCAAACTTCACTCTTCTAAATTCAGTTTCTTATCCAGCTTGCGCATGGTCTTGAGCAGCGTATGGCTGCCCCCGACGCACTGCGGGTTCATCCAACGTTCGCTCGAAAAATACACGCTGCAATAATAGTAGGCCCGCTCGTAATCCCGTTCCTTGACGTAGTGGTGGACCAGATACTCATACGCGACGGACCAAGGGATTTCTTCCGCCACCAGGCGCTCCCAAGAGGCCACTTGCTCCGCCGGGTCTTCGCAGCGGACCGCTTCTTGAATGCGCTGTTGCCAGTGGGCATCGTTTTCCACCGGCGGAAACTGGGCGCGGGCCAACGCGTAGTTTTCCCGGCAAAACTCGAAATAGCGAAGCCGCTCCCGGTACCAGGATCTGGGTTGGGACACCATGGACACCCGTGGCAAGGACGGCACCGTATTGGCATCAATGGTTATCGCGCCGCCACACGTATTGCACGCCCCGGACTGCCCCACATATTGCTCGGGCACCTGGCGCACCGCACCGCAATGGGGGCAGGTAAAATTAATGTGGAAGGGCGGTAGCATTGTCTGCTGTATCGTACTGGTCATGAGGGAATTCTCCATGCTCGCTTAGATTATCAACATCCCTAGAGCAAATTGGATGCCATCGCAAACATTCCTTGTAACATCTTTACCCGAATGGCGTTAGAAAGGTTACCCCCGAGATCGACAAAATATTCGGTGGCGAATCCCACCACCTTTCGGTGCAGATTCCCACAAAGCGTACCTTTCGAGACAGACAAACATTTTTTAGATTTGGTGGCGTTCGCGGTCGAAACACAGCCTTTGCGTCTTTGCGTGCCAAACAAAAAAGATCTCACGCAAAGGCGCGAAGACGCAAAGAAAAGAAACATTTCACCACGAATACATGAAAAGAAATCTGCCGAATGATGCCAATTGGGTTGTGGACGAAGTTCACGTTGGTGCCTCATTCTCCGAGAAGGCCCATAACAAACAAGAAAAGCGTCACGTCGTTTCCACGCACGTGGAAATCCAAAACGCGGCAGGGTCACACTAAGCCACCACTGGTTCCCCGCGTTCGCGAGGATGACGGCTTTGGGTTGTGGGCAAAGCCCACCTTCGCCTCCCTCATCATTCAAACTTCTAACTTCACCCTTCAAACTTCAGTCAAGTACTATATCCCCATTTCGCGCTTCGAGTTTCATCGAATAGGCCCCTTCCCCGACAATGTTGCGAAACTCTTCCTTCCTGCGCCCCAGAATCTGGCCGGGGAGAGGATAGACGCTGTCTACCGTGCCCCCGTCCACCGCCACATTGAGGTTGGCTGCAGGCAAAGCGCCCAGGGCAAGACGCAAGTCGCCCTCCTCCACGAGGACATCATAGTCGCCCTTTACGCCACCCAGCGCCAATATGCGCACGTTGCCCAGGTTGTTGCGTACTGTCACCCCGGCCCCTGGACTGTCAATGATGGTGTCGCCCTGCACACAAACAACGGAGATCGCCCCCTGAACCCGATCAAAGCGGGTATCGCCATAACGCACCTCGACCGACACCGCCCCCGTGCCGCCAGTGACGCGAACCCCACCGTTTTTATTGACCAGTGTGATCGGCCCACCAAAATCCAAGGCACTAATGTCCCCCACCGTCTGCTCAACATGCACGGACGCCACGTTACCGCGAATCTGGGTGTGCCCTTCTTCCGCCTCGACCGTCATGGGCAATCTCTTAGGATAGCGGATCTCAAGATTCACCCGGTACTGGCTGCACTGCAACGCAGCCATATCCGCCGTGAGGACTGTCCTGATTTGAAGGCGATCATTGCTGCTGTCCGAATCAACCCGGAGGGCAAGTGCTTCGAGTGCCGCAGGCGCTTTGGAAGCGCTGGGAACCCAAACCATACGCGTCGCCGTGATATGCACCCCCGGTTCATCGGTACCTTCGAGCTGAATATCGCCAATAAGCCCCTCGACTTTAATTTTGGTGTAGGGCGTTACCACCACATGCTCTCGAATGGTCTCGGGAATGGGCTTGTCGGTGTTGTTCGCACGTTGGGACGAAGCGCTCCCGCCGCCCTCGTATCGTATCTGAATATCGGAAAAGGTTCCGCTGATGTCAATGCGCTGGCGCGCGTCTGGGCTTCCATGACGCACCAGGATGCGCGCGCCTTGTTCTGATCGGGCCACCGGCAGTTCTGAGGCAATGGTGCCATAGCGTGTGCTTGCCGTCAGATCGGGCGCGCTCTCGGGCGACAATACCA
Source organism: Candidatus Hydrogenedentota bacterium (assembly GCA_024280935.1). GTDB lineage: Bacteria > Hydrogenedentota > Hydrogenedentia > Hydrogenedentales > JAEUWI01 > JAEUWI01. Next base: position 3,322 of record JAJRPE010000359.1, on the reverse strand, counting down.
GCGCCACGGAACCGCTCTCGCTGACTATATCCAACTCGGCATTTTCTTCCAGCGAGTCCACAACAATGCTTCCGCCAAAAGAACTGATTTGGAGTGGTCCAGCGATCTGGCCAAACTCGGCGGAACTCCCGTGCAACTGAAAATGCCCGCCCTGCTCCAATCCGAGAACCCGGACCGGAAACTCACCGCGCAACCGGGCGCTCACCGGCGCATCAAGATCCGCCAAGTCAACAATTCCGTATTGCGACTCGATGGCGACGCGCCCCTCGACACCGCGAATGTAGGTATCTCCAAAAAAGTTGTCGGCGTCTACCTGGGCATTTCGGGGCACGGTAATGAAAAGGTTTACCTGCATGCTGATGTCGCCCATGTCCCGGTGATCGGGGAGTATGGGGCGGATATGCACCGCGTTTTCCGATTCGGTGACAGATACGTTGATAGCCCGCGATATTTCTTCGGCGACACTGGCGGATTCCGCGCCGACAATGACTTTGGCGCTAATCTGCACAACACGCGCCTCCCATGTATCGACGTGGATTTCGCCAAACTCACTGGTCACCTTCACCACGGGCGACGGCCCCGTCTCGCGTTGATCGCTGAAATCACGCTCCGTGGTGTAGGCGGCCTCCTTTTCCTTACCAATATCGAGGCCAGGACCAAACAAACCACTGGCTTTTTCGCCCACTTTTCGCATACCCTGACCCACTTCGTCAAGCCACGATTGGGTCTTTTCAAGGATCCCCTGATCAGCCGCGCCAACGGTGCCGTAAAGCAGCACGGTAAGTAGTGTCAGAATATATTTATGTCGTTTGGTCATAAGTCTTTTTCAAGCGCCCGTCGTTTTTGGAAATATTGTGGACCAAGGGCAGTTTCAGTATAGCAATGGCAAGGGGCAAATCACATGACGGGGATCGGCGGCACGCAGCATAGGTGTCACGCCGGTGTTTTGTGGAGGCCAGACACTTGGCCGTTAGAGGCTGCCGCCCTCGACATAGATATTGCGCAAGGATTCCGCCTGCTGCTTGAGGGTCGCCTGCACCACATGGGCCGCGCGGGCGCTGTTGGGATTGCGCTCCAGCGCCGACATGGCTGCGGCAATATCCGCATCACGAGACTGGACCACGCGCATTTCTTCCAGCGCCTCGGGGGTCGGCGTGGCACTATGCACACCCGCCACCGCTGCGGAAAGGGTACGCACTTCGGCGGCCACGTTCACCGTCGCCTGACGCATCGCCTCTGGCGAAGTACCTTGACGGGCCACCACGGGAACAGAGCGATCAAATGCCGGTGTAGCGACTTCGACATCCGTAGAACCCAGGAACGCGCTAAAGGCCAGACCCGTAACCACCAGCATGGCCGCAGCACAAGCGCCAACTTGCACAACCTTGAAGACAACGCGCAATGGCGTGGCACCCCGGCGCATTTCGGAGCGCGCCGACTTGCCCGCCATAAGAATGGATGCCGTCATGTCGGCGGCTGGCTCAAGTTCGGGGGCGGACGAAGCAAAAGAAAGAGATGCCTGAATCGCTTGCACCTCGGCCTTGCACTGGGAACATGCGCTCAGATGCGCGGCCATGGACCGATCAATGGGCGCACGCTGGTCCACCAGATTTTCCGCATACGCCAGCAAAGCCTGCTTGCCGGGGTGATTGCGTATTTTCAATGCCACTAATGCCACTTGCCTTCGCCTTTTTACGCGGCGCCAACCCAAGTCTCAGGCCAAAATGCGACCTGAACGGACCATGCGCCTGACCGGTCCGATTGTTCATCCACGCTATATGTACTCGCGGTATCTTTCCAAGTAGGGCCGCAACGCCCGTTCCGCACGCACAATACGTGACTTTATGGTGCCCACCGGCACCTCAAGCACCTTCGAGATCTCTTCGTAGGAAAGATCCTGAAAGCGCCGCAACACAAAGGTTTCCCGCTGGTGTTCCGGCAGATGACGCAACGCCTCGTTGACCGCCTCGGAGATTTCTCCCCGTTGAAAGGCGGCCAGCACATTGGCCTTCTCGTCACCCACGTGATCCAGGGGATTAAAGGACTCGTCGTCTTCGTGATTCCACCAACTCGACAGGCTGAAGAACTTGGGACGACGCTTCCGCCGCGCCCATTCCTTTGAAACGATGTTCGACGCTATCGTATAGAGATACGTCGTAAATTTCGCTGTAGGCCGATACCGTGCACCATTCTTCACCAAGGCGAGAAAGACCTCCTGGGTCAACTCCTCGGCGATGTGGCGGTTCTGCACCATGCGATAGGTGTAATTAAGCACACCACGCTGGTGACGGTGAACCAAGACGGTATAGGCATCTTCCGATCCCTGTCCGTGCTCCAGCATCAGTGCTTCATCGGTCCATTCGCTTAGCGGACCTTCACCGCGCTCTACAACGCGCAACGTTGGTTCTGGCTTCGCCTTTAACTGGACTACGTTCTCGAATCCTTCGGCCATGATATCTTTTTATCCCCACGGGCTGTCCCAAACGTTCTCAGGGGGATATATCCTTTCGCGTTACAAAAGGTTCCAATCTATGTTCTTACGGGAGTTAGTATAGCAGAATCACAGTCAAAATCCACCCCGATTTACGCGCTTTTAGGCAAGGCCTAAAGCAGGGCTGATCCACAGCCGAGACGGCTGTGCCACTTTCCCTCGTCGTCCCCCTAGTGCCGGAAATTTCACTCTTCAAACTTCTCCTTCTGAGACACTCTTGGAGAAATTCATTGACACCAGCCCCCCCCCTGATAGAATCTCTACACAGACTCTCAATTCACATTGGGTTTAACGAATGTAGGCTTGTGACCCTACTTTAACCGAAAGGGGTTGCATGAAGGTTCCAATAGCAATAGTCGCGTTGGCTCTATTTAGTATTCCAGGGGTGGGATATTCAGGCACCTCATGTCAGGGGGAGTACCACCGATCATGTCGTGATGGTATTGTTACATCGTTTGATGTTGATGAGGAAACTGTGGTCGTGACGACAACCGCCCCTTATATCAAGCGTGGGCAATGGTATGATCGAATGGACGAGTTGACTTGCTGCGTTGGACGCAGCGAACAATTATTCCGATCAGAGCAGACGATCTCTGTTGGCAGCGTTAGTTTCGAAGTGGACCTAACCACCCTGATGAATCTGATTCTCCCATCTGGCTTCGCCTTGGATGGGGCGGTTCTCAAATTGAACGGCTCCTCTTCTAAGGTGAGCTTCGCCCACAACCCAATTTTTAAGATGTGCCGCCAATCTCCTATGATGTAGCTCTTTGCACAGTAACTTATCCCACAGGAGTGACGGCACATGAATGCATTTATACGGAAATTTTCGGG
>JAJRPE010000358.1 GCA_024280935.1 Candidatus Hydrogenedentota bacterium | reverse complement strand
GTGCGGTATCTTCATTAACTCGCCGTCCTTCAAGGCCGACTGGTGGGCCACAATACCACACACGGTCATATTCAGACTCCAGGCAATATCCACCAAGGGTTGGCGATTCTCCAGAATCGCCGTGATAAATTCGTTACTCAGGTAGCCGTGGGAGCCGCCGTGACCGCCAGCCGGAACACCCGGCGGCAGGGGCGGCTTGGCGATCTCGATACCCGACACGTCTTCCGTGCCTTGAAACTTCGTCCCGACCATGGAACCCTTGTCACCGCGCACCCGGCCACGTTCACCATGGTAGCCCGGCGTGTCCTTGCTCATGAGCATGCGTGACATGCCGCCGCCGCTGGCGCGGAACAGGGCGATTTCCGTGCCGAATGGGTTCTTGTAGGGATTGTTCCCGGGCTGCAGGTAGTCCAGCTTGCTGGGCATTCCCATGCAGGACACCTCGGTGAAGTGCTCGCCCGTAACGCCCACGTGGTACGCCGTGGAGTGGGTCGGATACCACAGGGGCGGCCCACCGATGCGCCAGCCTTTGTAGGAGCCAATGGGTGTCGCGGAATAATGGTAGTACTCGCCCTCCGTGTAAACCATGCGTCCGAATTTACCCGCTTCGTAGAGCGTGCGCATGGCGTAGCAGTCGGGACGATAGGTGGACGTCTCAAACATCTGGTAGTTCTTTCCCGACACCTTCACGGCCTCAAAAAGCTGGTCGCCCTCTTCCAGGGAACCCCAGGTAGCAGGCACGGCACAGCCCACGTGCTTGCCGTGCTTCAGCGCTTCGATGGCATGACGGGCGTGACTCGGCGCATCGGTAGCGAGGAAAATGGCCTCAATGGTGTCGTCCTTCACCATCTCCTCCAAGGACGGATAGGTCTTCTCGCAACGACAGGCTTTGGCCAGGGCCGCACAGCGGTCGGGAAAGAGATCGCTCACCGCCACCACTTCGACATTGGAGTGATCCTGAAATCCGAAAGCCGCGCCAAAGCGGCACACGCCATAACCGACAATACCAACACGAACCTTGCGGTCGGATATCGGTTGCCAGACCGCGTCCTTCCGGGTGTTGCTGTCGGTCTCGTCAAAACCCTGTATCGGCTTTTCTGTGGCCAGGGCGCTGCTCGCCCCAACAATACCCGCGCCAACGGACAGTTGCCTCAAGAAACCACGCCGTGAATTTGATTGCATTGTCTTCATGCTCCTATGTGGTTTACTAAACATTCACGGCGGGTAGGAAAACCCGCCCTCCTACACCACGCGCACCATGTCGAATTTCCGACATCATTTCTCAATTCACTATTCTAAATTCTCTATTCACTCCCGGCAATCAGCCTGGCTGCGTTTCCATAAAACATCTTCTCTACGTCCTCGGCACCGACACCCAATTCCGTGCAGGCATCCTTGAAGGCCCGCAGCGCTTCGTACATGTATAGTGTATACCCTGCTTCGATTTCTTTCGACTCCCGTTCCTTGTTGAAATAAAAGTCGTGGCTCGTCCGGTTCGTATAGGTTCTCCCCGCCCATTGTCTGCGACCGCGCATGTAGAAAATGGGATTGTCCGTGCCATAAACAATCCGATCTGGACCGATATGCTCCAAGGCGTAGCGGTGTACTTCGGGATTCAGTACCGCCGAGTTGTCAAAATAGAGGCCGGGGTCATCCGCCAGGGGGCCGAGACCTTCCTGCGCATGGGGCAGGGTATAGCTCCGGCCAAAATGGGCAATCACCAGCTTGATGTCGGGATAGCGCTTCCTAATCTCCTGCACCTCCCGAATATTATCGGGATGGGCCAGGCGTCCGGCCTTGGGCACATGGAGCGTCACCCAGCCCCCCCGATCATTCAATACTTCCAATTGATGGTGGGGTAAAAAATCAAAGATACTCGCTTCGATGTAGCGGTCTCGGGTCGTTGCATCGTAGCCCATAAGGGCATAGTAAGGTTTTACCCCGATGCAACCGGGATGATCCAGCCACCACGCGATCTGTTCGGCCCGCCACGTCGGACGGACCACGGCGAGTGTATGCCAACCCCGTTTCGCCGCGTCTTCCATGAGGAATTCGTTGGCCCCCTCAATCTCCCAACTGAGGTTGGGCACCGTGAAGGCCACGCAGCTCACTTCGCGGTTCGGGTAAACTGTGCCATAGCTTTCTTCAAGGGACGGTGCGTCTTCGCCGTGGGAGAGTTCGTTGACCCAATAGTCTTGTTTCATTTCCTCGGTAATCGTCTCAATCTTGAATCGTGGTTCCGCACTGTGGACGTGGCCGTCGATAATTTTCCGGGGCACCCAGTCTTCCAAGTGCTCAGCCCAGAAGGCACGGTCCACGTCTGTGTAGGTGTAAACGTGGTGTATGGGGGTCTCAGTCATGAAAGCTCCAATTTTTTTGCTTGCCTGGGCGCTGTGGCACACCGATCAGTCTGATCGAGCCAATAGTTCCCGGCATTTTTTTCGTAGGCGTTCACAGATCACTCCGGGTGCCACGGACAAGGGGCGATAGTCCTTGTCCGTGCCTGGAAAAAATGCCTGAGAGGAGAAAACTAAGCATTCCGTCGATCTCATGTATCCGCACGGGCAAGCCCCACGGGGCTTGTCCGTGGCACCCGACGTTTTTCTGTTGAGGGAAGTTTCCCGTATCGTGAATGAGCAATGGTTTTTCAGTCGTTCGCCGCCTCATAAAAACAACCC
>JAJRPE010000357.1 GCA_024280935.1 Candidatus Hydrogenedentota bacterium | reverse complement strand
GTGAACGCGAAGGCGTCGGCGAAAGTCAGGGCACCCGCCGTCACCAGCGCGGGGATTTCACCCAGCGAATGACCGGCACAACCAGTGGGTGCGATGCCTTGGTCGATAAGGTATCGCGCCGTGGCAACTTCCACGGCGAGCAATGCGGGCTGGGCGGCCTGAGTGTTATTCAGGTCTTCCTGGGGGCCTTCAAAAATAATTTTAAGAAAATCGCCATCGAAAAGACGGGCGGCTTCATCCAAGGTGGCTTTGGCAATGGGGGCGTTTTCGTAGAAATCCTGCCCCATACCGACTTTTTGACTGCCCTGGCCGGGAAATAGGAAAAAGCTCATGAACCGTTCTCCGCATCGCCTTGTTCGCATATTTCGCGCTCTACACGGCGCAATTCTTCGATGTTTTCGGTGATGTGTTCGTTCAAGCGGTTGTCGAAGGCCACGTGGGCACCGTTGATGGCATTGGCAACGCCCGCCGCATTGGTTGATCCATGGATAATGATCACAATACCATTTACGCCGAGGAGGGGTGCGCCGCCGGATTCGTTGGGATCGACCTTGGCCTTAATTGCCAAGAGTGATTTGCGCGCCAGCATGGCTGCAATCTTGTTCATGGATGAGGCCTCAAACTGGGCTTTCAGGAGGTTGCCCGTAAAGTGGGCTACTGCCTCGCTTGTCTTGAGCATGAGGTTGCCGGTGAAGCCGTCACAGACGACCACATCAGCTTCTCCATTGAACATGGCTCTCGGCTCCACGTTGCCAATGAAGTGTACGTGGGGCGCTGCGGTGAGATTACGGTGGACCTCCTTGGCAAGCTGGCCGCCCTTGGCGACTTCCTCCCCAATATTGAGAAGACCAACGCGGGGTTTCTCCACGCCCAGGGCATAATGTGAATAAGCAATGCCCATCTCGGCAAATTCGCAGAGATGACGTGCGCTGCAATCCACATTGGCACCGATATCCAGCAGCAACACCCGGCCCTCAGTCGTGGGAAAAGTGCCACAAATTGCCGAGCGCGACACGCCACGTATGGGACCGATTATTATCCGAGATCCAACATGTACCGCGCCGGTATTGCCCGCGCTGACAATGGCATCCGCGTCGCCTGTTTTCACGAGACGCATGGCCACCAAAAGAGAAGAATCCTTCTTGTGGCGCACGGCATCGCCCGGGGTGTCATTCATGGTGATGACTTGGGACGCATGAACAACCTGGATGTCGCCCTGCTTCGGGTGGGCTGCCAGCTTTTCCTTGAGGAGCGCTTCGTCGCCAACCAGGATGATCTGCGTGTCGCGTTCCAGACTTGCAGCAACAGCGCCCTCAACTTCAACGTCGGGGGCGTTGTCTGAACCCATGGCATCCACAGCAATTCGCATCAGGAGATCTCCGCGCTAGCGTGATTTAATGCCCGGCCCCATGAAGCACTATAAAAACGAGCAGTTTCTATGGCGAGGTTCAATCAGGACCAAAAATCTTGGTAGTGGCCCCGGCCAGTCTAGTCTTCGTCTACGTTGACGATAAGCCGGTCTTTATAGTGGCCGCATTTCGGGCAAACCCGATGCGTGGGGATGCGTTCGCCGCAGCTGGCGCACTCCACCAGATTGCCCGGGGTGAGGGCGTGGTGTGAACGGCGCATATTTTTTTTGGCTTTACCCGTTTTTCTCTTAGGTACAGGCACGATAAGACTCCTTGTGATTACGATTCAGGCAGGTCGGGGAACATGTCTTTGAGTCCCGCAAACCCGCTGTTGCTTGTTGGTGTTTCTTCTTCGTTATGTTCTTCGCAGTTGCACGGCTTCGTATTCCGGTCAACCCCACACACGGGGCAGAGACCTTCGCACGTCTCACTGCAGATGTATTTTGTTGGCGCGGCCAAGGCTATCTCATCCCAGGCCGGTCGAGTCAGATCGATTGTGGTGCCTTGAAAGGTAAAAATCCCCATCGCTTCTTCGGCATCATCGTTTTTCATTTCCGCTTCGTCGACCCACTGCTGAAGATAATCCTTTTCCGGCCCTTCCTCAAAGGTCCACGTCACATCCACGGAAACGGGAACCACTGCGCTTTCCAGGCACCGGTCACACTGGTGTGCGAAGGTTCCCGAAACAACACCCTGAAATAGAAACTGCTCAACCATGGGTGTCAGGGTGCCGCGAACTTGGATTTTATCCAACGGAAGCGGGGCTATCTCCTTGGGTTTCAGGGAGTCGGCAGAAACCACCACGTCCAAGGAGAGGCCATGATCCGGGATATTAATTAATTGAATTTCTAATGTATCCACGAATCTCTCACCTTACGCGGGGCGCAGCAAGCCAAGAGTCTAGCAAACGAAGATGAGTTCAGTCAAACACTTAGGGACTTAAAGCAGTGCCAGAGTGAGCAGGAAGAGGCTGGTCAGGGCGAAGACAGTATGGGCACCGAAAATGCCGCGTCGGGCATTATATAACACGTGGGGTGGGCAATACCTCGCTGCGCCAGGGCGGCGTGGACTCGGTCAAGCCCCTCATCGAGGTTTTCGACCTTCTGTCCTCCGAGCGCTTCCGTTTCGGTAGAGGACATTGCTGTGATAAAGAAGGTCTTTCGGGCCTTTTCCAAGGTGGACAATGCGGTTTGCCCATTGATTTCCGCGTTTTTTCGGAGTTCGGCGATAATAGCGGCCCTGCTTCCCAGCTTGAGCCAATCGACGAATTTGTGGCCGCCATAGCCTTCGGGCGCGGGGGCGGCCAGGATAATATGGCCCCCCTTCTTCACGATCTGATGGGCGTTGTACAGGGATTTATGGCTCTGGATAAAGTTCTTGGCGGTACCCGCCGAGGCAACGACAAAATCCGCTTTTTCCCGCACGGGCACGGTGTAGAGGCGCTCTGCGTAGTTGCAGGCCTCCCGATGGGCCTCTTCCAGATCGCCACAATAGATGCGGGCAATCTGGCCGCTGCGATTGAGGACGGTGTTGAGCAGGAAGTGGTCGCCGCAGCGCTTAGCGCCCTCCAGCATATCTTCCGCAACGGGATTGCCGTCCAAACGGCCTATCGCGACATCGGGGTTGAGGTGGTTCTCGACAGGATCCAGATTGAGGGCGTGATTGGCCGCGATGGTCTTCATGCCCGCGATGCCGGGGAGGATGGACTTTCGCCCGCCACCGAAGCCGCCGAAGTAATGAAGGACGACCCTGCCTGTCGCGATGACCGTATCGGCTTCGTCGGCGAGGCGGTTCATAAAGACCGGGGTTCCACGGGAGGTATCGCCCCGGTACACCAAGTTGGTGTCGTCATGGGGACTATGCGCAACGGCGCGGCCTTCGAATCGGGCATGAATCGCAGATCCCAGAATTTCGGATTTTTCGGCGTTCGTGGGTGGCCGGTGGGAACCAGTCGCGAAAAGGAAGGAAATACGCTCGTCGGGCACCCCGTGATCGTTGAGGAAGGCCACAAGGGTCGGCAACAACTGGTGAACGCCCGTTTTTCGGAAACTGTCAGACACGATGATGAGTACGGTGCCGCCGGGCTGAAGCCGGGTGGCGAGGGGAGCGGTGCCGATGGGTCCGTTGAATTGCTCCAGCATGGCCGCTGCGGGATTGGCCAGCGCAGGCGCATCTGCGATCCTTAACGTGTCGAGGATACGCGCCCAATCCAGCGTTGCGGTCAATTCGGTGCTTCCATAGGGGATTGCAATCTTCATGCGGATAAACTCTCAGCACTGCGGCGTTGGGCCTGATGTGATCATCCCACGACATCACACAGCGCGTCAACCCGCCGACACCCCTGAAGTGGCAATTTTCTGTTGTGAGGGGGAAGATTCCCTGTTTTGTTCGCTGGGTCGCTTGCCCTCCATGCGTTACAATGCTTCACACCAATCAACCTATTGGAGCGTAAACCCACCATGAAACTATTGATCCCCCTTGCCCCCCTTGTTTGTGTGCTGACCGTCCTCGAAACCGGGACCACGTTCGCAACGCCAGTCTCGCCTGCGCCGCAAGAACAGGCCGATCTCAAGCAGATGCTCAAATTCACCTGGTCTGCTGGCACCCACTTGCCCCAGGGCATGCAGGACAATCATGTTGCATTCATGGACGGTTGGCTCGTAAACATGCTGGGTTTTTGCAGTGGCGCGGACAAGGATTGGAAGCCGGGCGTATATACCCGTGGATTCTTTAACACGGCCTGGGGCCTCGATTTGACCAACGAAGGGGCTGGATGGGTGGCCTTGCCGGATTTTCCGGGTGCGAAGCGCCAGGCAGGGCAGGGGGCGGTGGTGGATGGCGCGCTCTATCTTTGGGGTGGCTTCAGCTATGAGGAACCCTATACGTATACAGACGGCTACCGACTTTCCCATAAGGACGGTGTCTGGATATGGGAACCCCTTCCGCCACTGCCTTCCCCGACGTGCTGGGCCGGCACGGTGGCCATCGCTACGAAGATCTATGCCATGGGCGGCGCGGACTATGATGCGCAGCGCTTTTATTGCCTGGAAGATCGCACGGGAACCGTGAAGCGATTGGGTGCCCGCTTGATTGTCTTCGATACGGAGAATCCAGCGGCGGGCTGGGTGGCGGAATCAACGTGCCCCGGTACGCCGCGCTGTCTTACCGGTGTCGCCGCAATTGATGGAAAGCTGTATGTTATCGGCGGTGTAACCATGCTGGAATCGGGCGCTTACGCCAATGTTGTGGATGGCTGGCGCTACGACCCTTCGACGAAAGCCTGGGAGCGTCTGCGTGACCAGCCCATATCGGCATCGGGTTCCAGTTCCAGTTCGATTGTCTATAAGAATCGCTATATCTTACTGCCTGCGGGCTACCAGTACGGTCCGGTCCTGCGACCCGATGGCAGTGAAGTTCCGGCCTATGGCACGCCGGAAACGGTAGAGCGAACCTGGAAGCAGCATCCGACATTTAAGACGACCCATTATTACAATCATCACTATGTTTACGACACCAAGACAAACACCTATGGCAGGGCCACTTCGTTGCCCTATGACGATGTAGCGAGTATTACGGTGGTACGAGGAGATACGGTATACATGTTCCCCGGAGAGACCGGTGGCTTTGAATGGAAGGGCGAATATTTCGGGCATCACCCGGAGTTCGTATTGAAGGGGGTTATTGAAGAACTACCCTGGGAATGACGACGGAGTGCATACCAGAGTGACAATTTTTGGCAATGGGTGCCGCACTCTGCTCCTCGAAGGGGTGTTTCATTTTGCCCCTTTTTGCTGGAATTGTGTTTAAGTTGTTTGGTTTCAATTTGTTAAGGTTTTATGCCTGAAATTGGCACGGGCCTTGCCATATAGTTGGCAACAGTTGAAACAAAGTGAGATGAGGGCCCTTGGGGGCCGTCATTGAATGTGGATAAACGAAACCAATCCTGAGGAGGATACGCCATGAAAAAAGCTAACAAAGGTTTTACGTTGATTGAGTTGATGATTGTTGTGGCCATTATCGCTATTATCGCGGCTATCGCCATTCCCAACCTGCTTCGTTCGCGGATGCAGTCGAATGAGTCCAGCGCCATTGGCAACCTGCGCACCATCGTGGGTTCGGAAGTGGCCTACCACGCCGCCAACTACGCCTACACCGCTGATTTCGCGGATCTTACCGGCGCGACTCCTTCCTTCCTCGACGGCAACTGGGGCGGCACCAAGAGCGGTTATGACTACGTGCTTGGCGGTGATGCGAATAACTTCACGGCCAACGCCAACGCTGCGGTATACGGCACAACGGGCGGCAAGGGCTTCTTCACCGACGCCAGCGGCGTGATTCGCTACACCGACGGTGCCGACGCGGACGCGGCGAGCCTTCCCATCGGTGAGTAATCACCCCACACAATAACTAGCTGAATATTTCGCGCCAGGCTTTCGGGCCTGGCGCGCTTTTTGTTGGTGAAGCCAACGCTGTTTTCTCCTCCTTGGAGGGGAGCTTCTTCGGCCCTGTGAGCGGTTATAAAAATATTTCGTGCTTTTCCTGGGGCCTGTGCTACTGTTCGGAGAGTTTTACCCGCTCAATCAGTAACCACCGGCAGAGCCGGGGGGATGAGGAAGGCCCCTAAAAGGGGCCGATTCGTCAAACTCAGGTACGAAGCCGAAGCAGTTAGTCCCGTAGGGACTAAAACAACATGGCACACACCGCGCAGTGTATGAATGCCAACAACTAACGCCGGAACGGCAGAGCCTGATGAATTCTCACCGGCAGAGCCGGTGGATTAGCTATGATTCAGGACTATGTAGATAAGGAGACACACGGATATGAGAAAATTGGCTTGGTTATTTGTGGTCGCGTTTGCATTACTACCGGTTTGTGCCGAAGTAACGGCGGTTAAAGATACGCCCTTTGTTCAGGAGTACCATGAACCGTATCCCATCGTGGCGAAAGGGGCGGCCAATGACGTGCGGGCGGTCACGGTCACCGAAGACGGCACCGTTTATGCAGCCACACGAGCGGGAGCCTTCCGTCTTGCTGGCGATAGCTGGAAGCAGGAAACCAGCATCGTAATCGGCGAAACCTTCGACATTCTCGCTGTGGACAATGTTGTCTGGGTGGCGGGCTGGGACGGGGTCTATCGAATCAAAGGCGGCGTGGGCACGAAGGTGGGTTCCCTCTCTTATCCCATCAGCGTGTTGGCCGATGGCCCTGATGGCGTGGTTGCCATGGGTCCCGATGGTGCTTGGATCTATGATGGCACCGCGTGGCAAGCCATGGAAACGGATTGGTCAGGCAATCTCAAGGATCTCATCGCCCTGCCCAACGGCGATCTGTGGATGGCAACGTGGACGGGGCTATACCACCGTAGCGACGCCACCGGGGTTCGCCGGTATTTTGAACCTGAGGAAATAACGTCGGGGGCGGTAACCGGGTTGGCGATGGCTCCCAATGGGCAGCTTTGGGTGGGGTGCTGGGGCGGCATTACCGTTCTCGAAGAAGGTGCCTCCGTTCGTCAGATTACGACCGCCGACGGGCTTCCCTATTGGGACGTGCGTTGCATGGCTTTTGCGCCGGATGGCACGCTTTGGGCGGGAACCAAAGAGGGCATCGGACGCTACCGCGATGATGCGGATTGGATCACGCAGAATAATGGCAGCAAATGGTCGTTGCGCCACAGCAAGCGCTGGTTGTTGGATGATGAGATACGCGATATTGCTTTTGACGCATCAGGCACCGCCTGGATCGCCACACCCAAGGGGGTGAGCGCGATCAAACGTCGGATGATGACCCTGGCGGAAAAGGCGGATTACTACCAGAAAATTCTGGAGCAGCGTCACGTGCGTCCCCCAGGTTTTGTGGAGAAGTGCCAATTCAAACGTCCAAATGACTTGACCGAGTGGGATGCCCGTGATGACGATAACGATGGGGAGTATACATCGCTCTACTTGCTCATGGAGGCTTTTCGTTATCAGGTGACCAAGAATTCCGAGGCGAAAGCCAACGCGACCCGAGCCTTTGAGGCGATTGCCTATCTCCACGAGGTGGCCGGAGGAACGGGCTTTTTCGCACGCACGGTGGTTCCTTCCAGCTGGACGCAAATGCACGATCAGAATACCACCTTCAGTGACGAGGAGGTTGCGGCACGCCGGGTGCGCGATCCACGCTTTCGCTATGTGGAGCGACGCTGGCGGCCCAGTGCCGATGGCAAGTGGCTCTGGAAAGGGGATACCAGTTCCGACGAGGTGAATGGGCACTACATGGGCCTCTACTACTTCTACGAACTCGTGGCAAATGAGGCGCAAAAAAAGCAGGTTTCAGACCTGATTACCACGCTCATGGACTACATCATTGCGAATGACTATACCTTTGTAGACCCTGAGACGGGGGTCTACACCCGGTGGGGTGTTTGGAACGAGAAAATTCTCCAGGAGAATCATGATTGGTGGGTGGAGAGCTTTATTAACCGTTACGAAGTGCTGGCCTATTTGCGCATTGCCTATCACGTGTCGGGTGACGAAAAGTATATGGACGAGCACCGTCGTTTTGTGAAGGAATACAACTACAAGGAATACCTGCGTCGTCCCAAGGCCCACCGAATTTCCGAGCAGAGTCGCATCGATGACGGCATGGTTTATGAACTGGGCACCATTCTCTACCAACTGGAAACCGACCCGGAACTCAAATCGTTGCTGAAGGAAGGGCTGACTTGGGTCTATCAATTTGTCGAGGACGACCAAAGTCCCTATTTTAATTTTTCCATGGCCCAATGCGGCGGCGTGGACACCCATTTGGACCAGAGCATCGCCTTCTTGCGCGATCAGCCCCTGGACTTACGCCAGTGGGTGGTGGACAACAGCGTGCGCGAAGATATCACGCTCGTTCGTTACCCCATGCAAGACAGCCTCCAGACCAGCCGCATGTTGCCGCCCAGCGAACGGGGCGTGATGCGTTGGGACAAGCAGCCCTGGGAGTACATTTCGGGTGACTTCACCCACCCGGATGGATTGTTGGAAAGCAGCGGCGTGTTTTGGCTCATGCCCTATTGGCTCGGGCGGTATATGGGCTATATCGAGGGGCCGTGATTTTTGAATTAAGGAAAAGGGACAGGCGCGATTGTGTGTGTTGTGCTTGGTGAGCACACCTTGATTGCAACGCGAAAAGTGGCCCGTCCTAATGTAGGACAGCCGTCTCGGCTGTCACGACAGACGGTACGTCTGTCAAACTCCGGGGGCTGCGAAGAACCTTCAATTGAGGCCGTGAACGGCCTGTGACAACCGGGACGGATGTCCTACATTAGGACGGGCGCGTGTCCCCGCACAGGCGCGGCGTGCGGTTTGTGTCGGACAGGAATGTCCGACCTCCTGTTTACGAAAAAATGTGACCGACCGTCCCCCTGAAAATAAAATCCCCCCGGCGATTGCCGGGGGGATAGCTTGATTTACTTGAGGTGTCTAGTTTTCGACTTCTTGGCGACGTTTCATAAGCTCTCTGTAGGTGGTGAGGATGATGCCTTCCTCTTCGATTACTTTCTTAACCTGGGCGTTGAGCACCATGGAGAGTTCGGCTTCACGCTTTCCCCCGGAGCCGGATATGGCACCAAAATTCTGGCCGGGACGGGTGCCGTGGAGGATGATTTGGGTGATGCCGGGTTTCAACTCGCGAAGATGCTCGATGAGGGTCTCGGCCATGACCTTGGGGTCGCTGGTGTCGGCGGTAGATGTCTGGAGATAATCCAGGACGGGGAGGCCACCGGCCCAGACAATCTTCGCGGCGGCTTTGACACGTTCCTGGAGGGCGGCGGGCGTTTTACCGCCATCGTCGTCATTTCCACTTACCATCATGATCGGGATTTGTTTTTCGATGCCCACTTTGATGTAGCGTTCAAAGAATTCGGGGGAGTAAAAGAGGGTGCCCATGTGGGAATCGAGATGGGTGATGGGCAGGCCCATTTTTTCGGCCAGGGCGATCTGGGCGCGAATCTCCGTCTCGATTTCATCGGCGCTGGCGTTCTGGATGGTTTGTATTACCTGGCGATGCATATAGCCTTCATCGTCGATAAGCCCCGGAACAGCAGGCTCGCCCGCGACAGGCCGCCAGCGGTATTGCTTCCATTCGGAGGTGAGGGTCAGGTGGAGGCCGTTGTCAATATCGGGATGATCCACCATGTAGTCGCGCCATTCCAATACCCACGAGCAGGGCATCATGGTGCTGCACGAGGTGAGCAGGCCCTGCTCAAAACCTTCGATAGTGCCCAGATTGCTTTCGTGAGACATGCCCACATCATCGTTGTGGAGGATGAGGACGCGGTCATCGGCCTTCCAGCCCAGACGTTCGCCGTAGGTGGGTTCAGCTTGGGCGAGCGGGGCAAAGAAAATTATCAATGCGGCGAAGAAGGGCAGGGTGTTCGTATATCTCATGGTGTCTCCTGGGTGTTGACAATGTTTCGCCCACCTTCCGGGCCGTCACTGCGGCGGCGCGGCAGGGTGAGCCTGGGTGTTTGTGGTCAGACCGGTCTAGCCCAAGTGTGACTGGGTCAGCACCCCAGAGGTTTCCTGGAGGCATAGCCGGACCGTGCGCGTGCGGTAGGCTATAGCCCGATATAGACTTTGTGCCATCGGTCTTTTTCCCAGTAATAGCGAACTTCGCCACAGGACTCCAATGGGGTAACGAGAATGGACGGGAGGAGAATGGTTTTCATCTCTGGATCAGGGTCGTCCGCAAGCCCCATGGATTTCTTGCCCGGTGGGTCTATTTCGATTGTCTCTCGAACCGCTGGCAGCGCAGCGTAAGAATCTAATATTTCGTGGGCATGTCCGTTGTCCATCGCACGGACGACGATGAGCGCCAGCTTCTTTTCCCCATCCACCTGACCTTTCATGAGCAGAGCGAAGTCATCTTTTCCGTTGCCGTCAAAGTCGGCGCGCAGTGATCGGTTAAATTCTTCGAGATGTTTCTTGTTATCTGGCCGGAACCAAATTGCGTCATAGTCCTTCTTCGTCACTTGCGTGTAGCTGGGAAGCTTCTCAGCGAGGTATTGCTTGACTTCATTGGGCAATGCTAGCTCTTGGGCGTTTTTCTTGAGAGAGCCATCGCTTTTCTTCGGCTCTTCAGCGGGTGTCGCTGCGGCGAGAATTCCGGCTATCGACACCATTACAGCGCCCACATAGCCATGCAAAACCTCCTGTAAACGCCGTGCGGGGTCGCCCGCCCTGATACGGTTAGTAATACTCTTGTGCCGACGAGGGTTCCAGCCCCATCTACAAGCCGCCGTTGCCGAGGGAGATGTCCCGCCGCGAGGTGGAGATGGTGATGGTGAAGCCTGCGATGACATCCAGCAGGGACATGAGGGTCAGGATCATGAAGGTGGCGGTGCCAGCGCCCGCCACGACGATGTATTCAATCAGGAAAACGATAAACACCACGAGGGAAAGGGCGTGATCGATGATGGTGGACTTCGAGGCGCGGGTGGCTTTCAGAATTTCAAAGTAAAGAAAGACGATCCCCAGCATGACCAGGATGTCGCCCAGCTTGAGGTGCATCACGTCGTCGTTCGCCATAAGTGGAATGCGGATTAGGTCCGGGTTGGTTTGGATGGAGTCCCCCGTGAGCATGATGACGTTATAGGCGATTAGAACAACGGCTAGCATGGGGAAATAGAGCAGGTACTTCATGGGGCTTGGTTCTTTCAGTGGTTGAAAATTATTTCTCTTGCGGAACACGGGAAATGCCGAGTATCAGGACATTCTACATGAGTACCCTGGGCTACGAAAACTGCCGCATGAGTTCTTGCGCGTGATTGCCCCGCGTGAGCGTCGCCTACAACCTACGTGACCGCCTGTCTGCCTGTTTTTTGAACTACGAATGGACTTAGGGCGGCCGTTGTCCGCAAGAGATGGGAAGGGTGTGAATGTAGGACATCCGTCCCGGTTGTCACAGACCGTTTACGGCCTCTACGAAAATTTGCACGCACTTGGAATCGTGACCGACGTACCGTCGGTCGTGACAGCCGAGACGGCTATCCTACATTGTTTTGTCCTTTTATCAGGAAAAATCAGGACTCATCCGGTTGGTGGGTACACCTTATATCTTGTAGCTATTGTAACCGGATTGAACCTTTATTTTATTTTATCTCATTTTATTTGCATAAAGGCGAATATATCCTTATCTTTGCTTGTAGGTTATTGGATAAAGCAGTGTGTCAATGGTATACGGGCGGTGAAAACGATGCTCACCCTCGATTACGTGGAAGGAAAAGAGAATGTCTGATTTCGCAAAAACGTGGGGCGACGAATACAATAAGTGTGCCCAGCCCTTGCAGGGTAAGGGCAGCACGCGGATGCCCGAGCAACTTGCGGTTGTTGGTGGTTCCGGTCCTTTGCTCAAGGCGTTGGTCGGTGTGGATAAAAACGACTCCTCCGTCTTGAGGGCGGGCAAAGAGCGCGAGGCGATGCACAAGACGCTTGGCAAAGAGGTAAAAAACTTCAAGTCCGCAGCCGCCAAGTACGGAAAGCTCATTGATGTCGCGGTCAAGAAGACGGGCAAGGGTGAAAAGGACGCCTACCGCGCCTTGAAGAAACTCCGGGCCCATCTGGATAATGTGGATGCCATGATCGAGCACCACTGGACCAGCAACAGCAAGGCCTTGGACAAGGCTAATGAAAAGGCCGGTAAGCGAATCGACAAAGAGCGGGATGCCGCCTACAAAGCAGGAAAATCGGACACGGAGGTCAATGAGGATACCGATTACGCCAAGCAACTACGCTCCCTGGTACAGTTTCCCACGGCCGTGAAGGCGGCCTACACGAAGGCCAAGTCTGCGGTTCAGTCCATCAAGTCGGACCCCACCGTGGCCACCTACAACAAGGAAATGAACTCGGGCGGACGCAACTACACCCAGCAGGTGTCCAACCTGATCAAGCTCAGCAAAGACTCCAAATGCCCGCCGAAAGTAAAGGCCGTCTTGAAGGGCGTCGAGAAATACAAGACCGCCTTGGACCTCTACGGTAACGGCGACCGGCGTCGCATCCCCGATGATACCTCCGACAAAGACGTGATGACCTACCTCAAAAACTTCGCCAAGCTCCTCAAAGAGACCTATCCCTATGCCGAGGATATGATGGCCTATCTGAAGAAGCACAAGATGAAGTAGGCCTTCCATACACCGCTCCACTAAAACACCGACGGTACGCGCCGTCGGTGTTTTTTCGGGGTATTTCAGGATCATGCTCCGGGCTGTCAACGACCGCCGAAATAAAAAAGTGACGTATATGAATAAATACTCCCGTTTCCGTGTATAGGCAGACAGTGGTACGCAGTGTGCCGTTTAGGCCCTCTATTCAGGCGAAAGTGATAGGGCCACAGCCAGAATCTATAGCCCTCATCATCCCTCGCCTGGCTAACTTCCCGTTATAAATAGCGTTTTTTCGAATTAAGGCACTACGCCAAAAGGAATGCACGAATGTCAGATTTTGCAAAGAAGTGGTCACAGGAATACGACAAAAATTTCCAGTCGCTGAAGGGCAAGGACAGCCCCAAGGGTGCTGAAATCGATGCTGTAACGAAAAGCGCAGCACCTTTGCTCAAGGCCTTGACCGCTATCGACAAGATTGACCCGGCGAAGAAGAGCGCGGGCAAGGAGCGGGAAAAAGCCTGTGCGGAGCTGGAGAAGGAGGCGAAGAATTTTACGACCGCTGCCGCCAAGTTCAGCAAGGCGATTGATGAGGCCGTGAAGAAGACCAGCAAGACCGCTTCCAAGGGGGCCTACCGCGCCTTGAAGTCGCTCCGTGCGCAATTGAATGACCTCAATGCGCGTATGGAGCAGCATCTGAGCGACGCCGCCAAGACGGGCAACGCGGGCGATGCAAAGAAAGGCGGCGACGATGCCAAGCCGCTAAAAGCGCTCGGCCAGTTTTCCACCGCAGTAAAAACGGCGGCCACCAAGGTCAAGGTGGGGGTGCAGACCATAAAATCAACGCCGACGCCAGCGACCTACAATGAGGTGATGAAAGAAGCGGGAAAGAAATACACGAAGCTTTTCACGGACCTGCTCAAGCTGAGCAAGGACAGCAAGTGCCCTGCTGAGGTGAAGACCCTGTTGAAGGGGCTTGATAAGCACAGCGCTGATTTGGCGGCCTACGGTGGTGGCAACAAGAGCACCGCGCCCAAGGCTGCTTCCGAAAAAGAGGTCCTCGCGCTCTTGAAGAGTTTTGTGAAGGTGCTGAAAGAGACCTATGCCTACGCCGAAAAGGTGCAGGAGTACTTGAAGAAGAACAAAACCAAATAGGGCGTTAGACAAAACTCCAACAGGCAATGCCGTCAGGGACTTAAGAGACGAAAGAGACAAACAGCCGAATGGGTTATGGGGAGTAGCCCCCTGGTCGTGTCGAGAAACACGATTTTCTCAGCGACACGCCGGGGAACCATGAAGCCCGTTCGGTTGTTTGTCCCTCAAGTCGCTTTTGTCTCTTGTGTCCCTTGGTTTTCTCAGGGGTGCTGTTCTCTTCTACTGTTTCCTCCATCGTAAAATGTGACGTAGCCACCTGAGGGATATATCGGGTTTACAGCCCTATCCTGTTTTGCTACCTTTTTCCTGGAGCTTCGCCTCGGGCTATCTGGCATAGGTCGCGCCGTTGGCGCTATGTGGTGAAAAATATTTTTGGTTGCGGGCAGAGTCCACCATATTAGCCGCCAAAGGAATCGTAAAAAGGCAACCTTGATATTCGCTTCACATCCTGCTTAAATCGATCTATTCCAGATGTGTGCAATGATGGGGCCAAGTCCCTGGCACGACCAACAAGGAGAAGACACGATGCAGAACGGGATCATTCGGTGTTTCCTTCTGGTTTTGGCAGGGTTTTCCATAACGACCCCGTTAGGGGCGCTAGACCTTTCCGAAGCGACGATTGTTCCCGCGCCTGCGACCGGCGTGGTGATGAGGGCGGCGACGATGCTCCAGGAGGAGCTGGCCGAACGGAGCGGGGTGACCTTGTTGATCGCCGAGCAGGCCCCGGCAAAGGGTGTGGTCATTCGTCTCGGAACCAGGGACGTGATCACGGGCATAAAAGTGCCCAACAAACCCGAGGGCTACGGCATCGCAGTGTCGGGGAGGGTGGTCAAGCTCGCGGGTTACGATGAGCGCGGCGCACTCTATGCTGCGGGCCGACTGATTCGCCTGGCCGAGTATGCACCCGGCACGCTGACCCTGGACCTGAAGAATCCCATCGCCACGGCACCGGATGTGCCGGTCCGTGCGCACCAGCTTGGCTTCCGCGACACGGCAAACACCTACGATGCCTGGACGATCTACATGTACGAACAATACATACGCGATCTAATTTTCTTCGGTTGCAATGGCATCGAACTCATCACCAACCTTGACCCGGCGCTCAAAGACGGCCCCGTCATGACGCAGACCGTGCGCGCCATGAATGTAAAACTCTCCGCGCTGATTCATTCCTATGGCATCGATGTATGGCTCTGGTCGCCAGTGATGGCCGATGGGGATGAAGACGTAACAACACCAGAAGGCTTGGCCAAGGGCCTGGAGAAGCGCCGGGGCTTTCTGGCGGACTATCCGGCAATCGACCACCTCTTTGTGCCCGGCGGGGACGATGGAAGCACTCCCGCAGAACATCTGATGCCTTTCCTGGAAGGTCTTGCGCCAATCCTGGAAGAATTGCATCCAAATGCAAAAATCTGGGTTTCCAACCAGACCTTTACCCTCGAAGAGAACGACTATTTCTTCGACTACCTCGCCACCAAGAAACCGGACTGGCTCGCGGGAGTCGTGTATGGCCCGTGGATCAAGATGGGATGGGAGGAGATGCGCGAGCGCACACCAGCACGCTATCCCATCCGTCGCTACCCGGACATCAACCACACGCTGCGCTGCCAATATCCGATTCCCGACTGGGACCCGGCCTTTGCGAACACGGTGGGCCGCGAACCCATGATGCCCATGCCCAAAATGCAACGGCATATCTACCTGCGCTACCGCGACGTGAGCGATGGCTTTGGCACCTACTCCGACGGCATCCATGACGATCTGAACAAGCACGTCTGGAACGTGCTGGGCTGGGAGTCCAACGCCGACATGGACACCGCGCTCCGGGAATACGGCAAGGTCTGGTTCGGCGTCGGCCTGGCCAAAGACGTGGCCCGTGGCATGCGGCTCTTCGAGGCGAATTGGCGGGGATCCATTCTGAAAAATACAAGCATCCCCAAGACGCTCGCGCTGTGGGAAGACATTGCGGCGCGTGTGCCGGACTACGACACGAACTGGCGCGCCCAGATGTACCTGTTTCGGGCACGCTTCGATGCCAACGTGCAAGCGGAGGTCCAGGCCCAGAGGCGCTACGAGGAACAAGCCCGCGCCGCCCTCGCCAAGGCATCCACGGACGGCGTGAAGAAGGCTGTCGAAAAGGCCCGTGCTGCACTGGCCCAGGCCGATACGCCCGCCGCGCCGGAATTGCGGACAAGGATTGAAGCCCTCGGCCCGGTCCTGCTGGAGAGCATTGGCTATCAATTGAGCGTGGAAGCGCCTTATCTCGCACGGAATACCGAGCGGGGTGCCATGCTGGACTGGCTCGACCAACCGGTGAACGACCGGCCCTGGTTGGAACAGCGCCTGGAGGCCATCCTGGCACTGGACGACGAAGTGTTGCAATTACTTCGAATCGACGAAATCCTGAACTGGACGGATCCGGGACCTGGCGGGTTCTACGATAATCTGGGTGCCATCGACGAGTACTCGCACGTCGTGAGCCAACGGAGTTGGGAAGAAGACCCGTCAAGCTGCCACACGACCCGCGTGGCCTTTCCCAAATACAAGGCCGATCAGAAGACCATTGGGGCGCAGGAAAACCAGGCGGAGGCGGAAAATATGGTCTTCAAGGAAGAGGTCGCCCGACTTTCTGGTGCCCACACGGGGCGTCAGGAGCTACGCATGTCGTGGCAAACGCAGATTGCCACGCTATACGGGACACCGCTCAAGATGCACTACGAGGGCCTTGACCCAAAGGCGCAATACCGGCTCAAAGTAACCTACGCCGGGCGCTTCCGACCGTCCATGACGCTGACATTGAACGACGAGTTCGGCATCCATGGCCCCGTCGCGCAACCTGACCCCATCTGGCCCGTCAGCTACTATCTGCCCCGGGAAGCGACCAAGTCTGGCACCCTGGATGTGGAGTGGAATCTCGTGAATGGACGCGGTTGCATGGTGGCGGAGGTGTGGCTCATCAAGGTGGACCGCAGAGAAAATTAGAACACCAACGACACCATTGGCGAAGCCAGGCTATGCCAGTGTTTCCTCCACTTCGTCCAACAGGTCTTCGCCGCTCCACACCCACTGGAGTCCTTCAATAACCCATTCATCCAACTTGTGTACCATGGAAACCGGCACGCCCATCAGCTCGGCAATGTCGAGAATGGCGGCCCGTTCACGTTCCGTAAATAGACCATCCAAGTGAGACAGACGAAGCATTTCTTGCAACACGATAGCCCGGCTTACCATGCTCGGTAGGCGTGGGATGACTTCTTCTGGCGTAATATCCGCACGAAGTTCGCTGAAATCAACCTCGACCAGCGTGGCGTAATTCTCCAGAATCTCCTGCTCGATATCCACCACCTTGCCATCCGCTTTGGCCATATAGATGAGCAATTCCAGCATGGCGCGCTGTTCATCGCTTGTCAATCGTTCTAACATCGGTATCACTCCCTTGTGTTGAGCTTCCCCGCTAGCCTTATTCAGGACTACGCGCTATTTCGATCCAACCATCGTCGCGCAAAGGACCGAGAAGCCATCGCGCCAACCACGACAACGGTGGCAGCCATCGCGCTTCCCATAAGGAGAAGACGGCGAATCTGGCAACTCTTCATCTTGCCCATCTTGCAATAGGAGGCGAAATGTTCACAGTTATTTCGAAACATGCAGTAGTCACCCGCCGATAGCTGGGCTTCCGCCGCTGCAACCACCGCCTCCGTAGACCGCACTGAACCCCGATAGCGCACGACACGAAGTGTGCCGCCCTTCAGGAATGCTTCCAAATCACTTCGAACAACACGGGCCGCATGGGCACGCAACGGCTCGCCAGCAAAGTGGATGACCGTGCCATCGCCCATGTCGATGCCATGGTGCGTATAGAGCCGCCCGTAGCGGGTCACCTTGATATGGTCACCTCGTGCCATAGCCTGATACCTCCATCACCTAACGGTAGCATGGACCCATCCCCGGACGCACCTTCCTTCTGAGAAACCCGGCCCCTTGGATTCAACTGGGAAAAACCAAGGCGCTGGTGGTACCATTCCATACAATCCAAGGTGAGCTTTGCCCTCAACCAAAGACCGTCATCCCCGCGAACGCGGGGAACCAGTGGTGTTGCGATGCACACTTGCCGCGTTCTGGATTCCCACTTTCGTGGGAATGACGTGGGCTTATCTTGTTTTTATATCAATTTTCGCGGAGCAAGGCACTAAACCTGCGTGGAGATTCTGTGGTCGACCAAATCGAAGAATATGTCTGCCCTCCCGGGGAAGTCTGTATCAAGTCGTTGCTGTATCGGGGCTTTGGACTTTTCTGGGAACGCAAGGGCTTGTTAGTCAGCGCCTATCTCATCGTGCTGACCATCCTGCTCTGTGGCAATTTCGTGTTTTTTTGGGTGGGTGGCAATGTGCTTCTCGGGCCGTTTAACCTGGGCATTTACAAGATGAGTCTCGCCACCGTCCGCAATCAGGACACGGATATCTTCGATATTCTGGCCGGTTTCGAGCATTTCCTTCCCGCCTTCATCGCTAACATCCTCATCCACATTGCCGCATTTTTCGCTTCCTGGCTGTTGCTGATTCCCGGTCTCCTGGTCTTCCTGACCTACGCCCCGATGTACTTCTTCATACTTGAGGAGGACATGGGCTTCTGGGATGCCATGGAAGCGAGCCGAAAAATGACGTGGGGCAACAAGAAACTGTGGCTCACGCTGGGCGCAGCAATCCTCGCCATCAACTTCGCGGGATTTCTTTGTTTTCTCGTCGGCTTGGTTGTGACCATCCCCTTCTCCCGCGTGCTCATCGCCCTGGCCTATGAAGAAGAGAGAAAAGAGAAGTTTGAAGTTTGAAGTTTGAAGTTTGAAGTTTGAAGTTTGAAGTTTGAAGTTTGAAGTTTGAAGTTTGAAGTTTGAAGTTTGAAGTTTGAAGTTTGAAGTTTGAAGGGTGAAGGGTGAAGGG
>JAJRPE010000014.1 GCA_024280935.1 Candidatus Hydrogenedentota bacterium | reverse complement strand
CATGCTTCACTCAACAAGGGATAGGGTGGAACAGCCGTCTCGGCTGTTTTTGTCACACCGCAAGGTGTGATGGCGAAATCACGTTGGAATGGGCAATAAGTGCCAAATCGAATTCCGCCGGGAACAGGAAGTCTGATCCCAGTGCTGTTGCTCCAAGCGCACGAACTCTCCTGCGGCGAGCCTTCTACCGTAACCGTTGGACTAAACGGCTTCGCCGTAGAATTGTTCGAGTATTGATGTTTTCCTGATGTTTGTATGTCTTTTGTGAGTATCCTTCACTGAGACCTGCCCGCAGTGCGCGGGCAGGCAGTAACATTGTTTGACCGTTATTCGTACGGTCAAAACCTCAGTGGAGGACACGATGATGTCCAATAAGATTAGAGAACAATTTGTGCGTGACATGCAAGTGGCTGGTTTTTCCGAAGGTACACAAACGCGGTATTTGTCTTTGGTTAACGGTTTCTTCAAGGAAATGTGGGTTGAACCGGGCGCGGTAACGGAGCGTAACGTACAGGATTTCTTCATTTTCTTGCGCGGGAAAAAGGTGGCGAAGGAGACCTTTCGGGGAAATCGTTTTGCGCTTCAATTCTTATTTTGCAACACGCTTCGGCGTGATTGGGAGTTCTTCAAAAAAAACTGAGGTCGCCTGGACACAAGCGCTTTCCCCAAGCGTTGCTTCATGAGCCGTGCGTCGAACTGTTGGGTGCGATGCAGTCGCCGACATACCGGGCCGCGCTGGCGATGATGTATGGGTGCGGCTTGCGTATCAGCGAGGTGGTGAAGGTTCAGGTGGGCGATGTGGACAAAGAGCGGAGGGTTATCCGCGTAGTGGGCAATCCACCGCCATCCGCAGTGGCTCTTTGCCAACAAGCGCGGCACAAACCATATAGACGTGGGTACGCTGCGAAGGGCCTTCCGTCTTGCGTTCACAGAGCACTTCGGGTGCCACCCTTACACGGAGGAGCGAAGCGGGGGAGTTTAAGGGTGTGGGTCATCTGAACAAGCGTTGCACCAACAAAAACGACTGCATCTCGTCCCCGCCCGCTGAAAGCCTACCTGCGGATGCCGGGTCTCTCGTGGAACACACCGAGTTGGCTTGGAGAGAAGCAAGGTCAATATAGGCAACGGTGGGCCGTGAACGCTTACTCCCGCCGCCATGGCCGCGAATCCTCCCAGACTCGGCAGTCCCAACCTCGTCCCATCAATTTCCAGCGCAGCAAGCCACCGCTCCGCACGCTCCCGCACCCCGGCATAGTCAAAGCCCTTCCCCACCACCATGGCCTCATAGTGCGCCACCTGCGCCATAAAGTCCTCCCGCTCGACATCCGATAGCTTCGCCGATTCAGTCCACGCAACAAGTTTAGGCTCCAGGCCAACAAGGAATTCAGGCAAGGCCCGCTCATCCCACAACGGCAGCCCAAGCAATTGCACGGCTATACGTTGACCCGCGCGGCGGCGGCAAAGGGTCCGTAGGGGGCCAGCACCAGAATACTCAGTATGTCGGTTGCCGAGGCAAGATTGACTACATGTTCGGGACCAGGTCTTTCATCAGAGACCGCCAAGACATAGAACGGCCACACGCGAATTGCGCAGCGCGTGACGATTAATGAACGCGCCCACGGCGGCAGCGCGGCAAAGTCCTCCTTCGACAGCTCCCGAACGGCGTCACCCAACGTTTCATCCCCATTTTCATCCCGTGTAGCACCCGTAGTCGCCTCGCTCATCCTATTGACAACCCTCACCAGTAACCCAAGAACAAATTCAACAACAGGCAGAACCCAACCATACAATACCGACTGAACTATACCACCAACCCAAAAAAAACGGCAACACCTCGCCCCGTCAAACTTTCCATTCTACGCGATGGCAACAGCACTTGTTTCGTGCCTTAATTTGTAAGAACTGCTAAAAATAATGGTTCTTCGTCATTCTCGCGCACGCGGGAATCCAGAACGCGGTCAAGGAAGACCAATACTCACTGGATCCCCGCGTGCGCGAGGATGACGGATGTTTTTTGTATTTTGGTTGTGTGCGAATCCCACGAAACTTTACACACAATTCCTATGATCCTCCATTGGATTCACCGTTCCAAATTCCATGTTCCGCCGTCTTTATGCTAAAGTGTCGCTCACCAATCGCCCCATCCCGCCCGAGTAAATCTCCCCGCCACAGGAACCCCATGCCCGACACCGATGTCGCCTCAATCGTAAAACGCTATTGGGGCTATGAAACCCTCCGCCCCCTCCAAGCCAAGGCGATGGCATCCATTGAGGCGCAGCAGGATTCCCTCGTCGTACTCCCCACAGGCGGCGGCAAGTCCTTATGTTTTCAGGCCCCTGCGCTGCTCATGGACGGCATGGCCCTGGTCATTTCCCCCCTCATCTCGCTCATGAAGGATCAGGTGGACGGCCTTCGTGCCGTGGGCGTGGGTGCGGCCTATATCAACAGCAGCCTCACGCAACGCGAGCGCCAAGAGACCCACGAAGCCCTGCAACTGGGCGACATAAAGCTGCTTTACATCGCGCCGGAGCGGGCCGTAAAGCCCGATTT
>JAJRPE010000356.1 GCA_024280935.1 Candidatus Hydrogenedentota bacterium | reverse complement strand
CGCTCGCGAAAAGAAGAAAACGGAACCGTCACTCAACTTGGCGGAAGCGGGCTGAGGTGGCCATGGAACGATTTGAGCAAAAAAGGGACTGACGCAAGCGTAGCGAGGTACGAGCGCAGACGGGTCTGTCCCTTTTCTTGCGGTCTTAGGGCACAAAGGTAGCGATGGAACGATTCGAACTACATTCAGACTTTGCCCCGGCGGGCGATCAGCCGTCCGCGATTGATGCGCTGGTGCAGGGGCTTGACGAGGGGCTTCGCCATCAAGTGCTATTGGGGGTTACCGGTTCGGGCAAGACCTTCACCGTGGCCAACGTTATCGAGCGGACCCAGCGCCCGGCCCTCGTGCTGGCGCACAACAAGATCCTGGCGGCCCAACTCTACGGCGAGTTCAAGGCCCTGTTTCCCAACAACGCCGTCGAGTATTTCGTCAGCTACTACGACTACTATCAGCCCGAGGCCTACGTGCCCGCGAGCGATACCTTCATCGAAAAAGACGCCTCCATCAACGACGAAATCGACAAGATGCGCCATGCCGCCACGCGCTCCTTGTTGACCCGTCGCGATTGCATTATTGTGGCCAGCGTGTCGTGCATCTACGGCATTGGTTCGCCCGAAGTCTACGGTGCCATGCGCGTTGAGTTGGAGCCGGGGGCCACGCTGGACCGGGACGATCTTCTGGCCAGCCTCGTGGAAATGCAATACATGCGCAATGACGTGGACTTCTATCGCGGAACCTTTCGCGTCCGGGGGGATATTGTGGATATTTTTCCCTCCTACGAAGCGGAGAAGGCGGTGCGCGTCGAGTTTTTTGGGGATGAAATCGAAGCCCTGACAGAAATTGACCCGTTGCGGGGGACCGTGCTGCGCAAGCTGCGACGGACGGATATCTACCCCAAAACCCATTATGCAACGACGCAAAATCGGCTGGAAAACGCGATCACGGGAATTTCCGACGAACTCGAAGAGCGTCTCATCGAGCTGAACAACGCGGGCGAAGTTCTCTATGCCCAGCGCCTGGAACAGCGTACCCGTTACGACCTGGAAATGCTCAAGGAAATTGGTTTTTGTTCCGGCATCGAAAACTACTCGCGCCACCTTGAGGGACGTCCTGCGGGTGAGCCGCCCTACACCCTGATGAGCTACTTTCCCGAGGATTACCTGCTCATTATCGACGAAAGCCATATCTCCGTGCCCCAGGTGGGGGCCATGTACAAGGGGGACCGTTCGCGGAAGGACAAGCTCGTCGAGTATGGCTTTCGCCTGCCTTGCGCGCGGGACAACCGCCCCCTCATGTTCGATGAATTTGAGGAGCGCATGGGCCATACCCTCTATATCAGCGCGACACCCTCCACCTATGAGCTGGAGAAGTCCGAAGGGCTTATTGTCGAGCAGGTGGTGCGGCCCACGGGCTTGGTCGATCCGCCGGTGGAAGTGCGGCCCGCCACCGACCAGGTGGATGATCTGCTCGGTGAAGTGCGGACCCGTGCCGAGCGCGGCGAGCGGGTGTTGATTACCACCCTCACCAAGCGCATGGCCGAGGATCTTACCACCTACTACGCGAGCCTGAACGTCCGCGTTCGCTATATGCACAGTGATATCGACACCCTCCAGCGTATTGAATTACTCCGCGAATTGCGCCAGGGTGAGTATGATGTGCTTGTGGGCATCAACCTGCTGCGCGAGGGCCTCGACATCCCCGAAGTGACGCTAGTTGCCGTGCTGGACGCGGATAAAGAGGGCTTCCTGCGCTCCGAGACGAGCCTTATCCAGACCTGCGGTCGCGCCGCCCGGAATGCCGATGGTGTCGTTATCCTCTACGCGGACAAAGAGACGGGCTCCATGAAGCGTGCCATGGCGGAAATGGACCGGCGTCGCGAAAAGCAATCGGAACACAATGCCGAGCACGGCATCACGCCGAAAACGATAAAGAAGGCTGTTCCCGATCTCCTCGGCACGCTTTATGACCGCAAAGAAGCGAAAAAGGCAACACCCCGTGCGGCGGAAGAGCAGGATATTTACCTCGCGACCCGCGACATCAACAAGACCATCGTGAAACTTCAGAAGTCCATGAAAGAAGCCGCCTCCAAGATGGATTTTGAGAAGGCCGCTGAGTTCCGCGACCGTATGCTCGCCCTGGAGCGCCGCCAGATCGAAGAAGGACTTTAGAAGTTTGAAGTTTGAAAGGTGAAGTTTGAAAGGGTGCGGCGGGGCAACCCAGCGGGTGACCACAAGAATGTAGCATAGCCGTCCCGGCTGTGTTTTGTTAGGGTGGCACAGGTGTTCCGCTTTGGGTGCTGCGGTATCGCCCGGCAGGACTTGTCCGTGCAGCAA
Organism: Candidatus Hydrogenedentota bacterium; assembly: GCA_024280935.1. Classification (GTDB taxonomy): domain Bacteria; phylum Hydrogenedentota; class Hydrogenedentia; order Hydrogenedentales; family JAEUWI01; genus JAEUWI01. The sequence goes on along the minus strand of JAJRPE010000356.1, from coordinate 9,727 downwards.
TCGGGGCAGAGGCTCCAAAAGGATAGGGCGGGCTTTCAGCCCTCTGTGTTTAATTGATTACTAACCTGGGGCGTTGCCCCAGGCTGGTATGGGTTCGGGCCGTTGTCCCTATTTCTATGCAGCAATCACTGATGGGCGAGACGGGAACGGCGGCCCACCGTGAATGTGTGTCTATCTCAAACCCCGTAAACAGAAGTCATCCTATGAAAGGCACCAGATGAAGGGTCGTGAAAGCGGGATGCCCGATGAGGACTACTGGAACAGTTTCTTTGATGCCGAATACGTGCTCAGAAAACTCTTCGGGGAAGAAGGTTGTCGGGGCGATGTCGTTGAATTCGGATGCGGGTATGGTACCTTCACATTCCCTGCCGCCCGACACGCAACGGGCACGGTGCGTACCTTTGATATCGATGCGGATTTGGTCGAAGGCCTACAGCGGCGGGCCAGGGAAGAAGGCTTTTCGAATATCGTTGCGGAGATTCGAGACTTTGTGGCCCAGAGCACAGGACTCGGGGCGGGGAGCCAAAGCCACGCGATGATTTACAACCTTCTGCATATTGAGAACCCCGACGTGCTTATCAAAGAAGCCTTCCGCGTCCTGCGCCCGAATGGCAGACTATCCGTCATCCATTGGAGAAGGGATGTCCCGACGCCGCGTGGTCCTTCCCTGGAAATCCGACCGACCCCTGAGCAATGCAAGGCCTGGATTGAGGCGGCAGGATTCCGGGATGTGCGGATCATCGATTTGGAGGAATGTTGTCCGTACCATTTTGGGATGCTTGCCATTCGCTAGCCGTTCGATGTTATAAAACGCTTTTTCCCGGCACGGAATTACGGCTTCTCATGAATGCGACAATGGCGGGCGGCTCCGAAAAAACCTTGCAATTACGGCCCGGAAAAGCTACGATATTAGTGGGCGTTGGGAGAGGTGAGGAACACCTCATGGGTAGTAAGTGGCACACTGTGCCTCTTCCAGAATTGCAGGGTTATGAAAAGCAATTTCGGGCACTCCACAAAGACTGGCACTATTTTCATAAGCTCATGGAGGCCTATGGAAAATCCAGCGCGGATTCGGAGCGCCTGCTGGCCTTGGAAATGGCCTTTCTTGAACTCAAGGGGCGTGTCTCCTGTGACTATACGGTTCTAGCGGTGTGGCGTTCGGGGGCCTGTGGGATACCTGCGGGAATTGCTGATCTCTTCGCCGATGGCTCCACGCTAAAAACGCTGTCGGAGGACGTTGTTGAGGGCACCGGGCGAACGGAAGAAGAGTGGCGGCTCGTTGATGATGCCCTTGGGTACCTGCGCCAGATCTTAGTCGAGTGCCATGAGAAGACCAAGCCGGGTAAGGCGGCAAAGCTGCCCACTGAAATATTTTCGCAGGGTACAGCGGCCCAGGCCATTGAAAAACACTGTGCGCTGTGCCGCGCCCTTCAGGCGGATTGGCGTCGAATTCACAAACTGCTCCAAGCCTTTCTTGACCCTGGCGCCGATCGGCGAAAGTTGGAGGCGGAGCTTCTCCGACTCAAGGGCAAGATTGCTACCGAGTATCCGACCCTTCCTTCGTGGTTTGGGGGGGGGCGGGACGGCGTTTCGGGCGGGTTGGGGAGAATCCTGGACAGTTCTTCTACCCTGGCATCCCTCTCTGGCGGGGGCCGAACCCAAAGCGACTGGATGGCGGTGGACGATTCCATCGGGAAAATTCGAAATCGACTGGTGTCGGCGCGGGTCGACGCGGGGCGGGGCAAGGAAGTAAAACTGCCCCACGGCTTCATCGTTCAGCGGGTTCGAGAACCCTTTCCCATCAAGAAGGTGCTTCAACGGCTTTCGATGGTGGCTGCCGTATGTCTGGTGGTCGGCGGGGCCTATTTCTTGAGAAATTTCGTCGGCGTTGGCGCGCCTCCGCCGGGGGCAGGCATCGAAATCCCCGCATCACTCGTGGACGAAGAGCAGGCGGAGGTGGTTCTGATGGTCATGAATGAAGCCTTCGTCCAAGGCAGTGTCGATACCTTTATGACCACCATTGCCCGCGATTTTACGGATGACGAAGGCAACGGGCGCCGTGCCTTGCGCATCGTATTGCAGACCTACTATGCGAAAGGGGATTTCTCTTTCGCCCGTGTGATTTGGGGGCGGGCCACGTATACCCGGAGCGGTGATTGGATCTACGCCAATCCTGTCATTATTCGCCCGAATGTGGAAGGTGAGGAGGATTTGTATATCAAGCTGGGTTTCAAACAGAAAGGGGGAAAGTGGCTCATTTCTTCGGCGGAGGGCTACAGTTGAGCGGGGTGCCGACTTCTATTCCGGGATAACAATGTTGCGCCGGAGCACCTTAGTGTTGCCTGCGGCATCCGTAAGGGTGAAGCTAATGGTTTGGGGGCCAGCGGGCAGATCCTCGTCCCGTTCCCAGGCGATTTGATTGTGCTCCGGGTCGTAGGCGGCAATGAGCCAGCGGTCACCACAGGTGATCCGGTATCCGGCGATGCCGCTTCCGCTGTCGGTCACGTTGGCGCGAAGAATGGGGCGCTCTGATTGGGCCTGGTAGCCTTCGGATGGGGAGACCGCAGTGATTGTCGGTGCTGCGTTGTCCTCCATCGCCAGGAAGATTCCCGCTGTACGCGTCTTAATTTTTGCACGGTTGCCCTCGAAGGTGGTGTCTTCTCGCGACCAATATTTACCACGGTGTCGATATACGTGAATGTTTCTTTTTCCCGCAACGCCGGGATCCAAGGGGATGGAGAGGGTGACGGGGTCAAAGATGGGCGCGTCGCCCGGCCAAAGTTGATAGGCGGCGCTGCGGGCGGGCATGGTGTGGGAGGGGGGCGAGTCCACCTTCCAGGCACGGAGAAAGAGCGCACCGTAGGGCGCGTCTGGTCCCGCCGTCACCTCCAGGTCGCCCAGGCTTAGCGTTCGGATTGGCTGCCCTTGCACGAAGACGGCCACGTCGCGCTGGTAGGCGGGGAGGTCTTCGTGAACGACACTCAGGGAATACAGACCGCTTTTTTTGGGGCGGAACAGGTGTCGGTATAGGCTGTTGCCCATAGCCGTGAAGGGGACTTCCTGACCAGGGATAACCTGGAGGGTGGGCGCAGCGCTTGGGGGCGTGGCGAAGCGGGCGGACAGCATGAGTTCTGGTCCCATGACATCCATCTCAATGGCGCGGCCCTTCGATGATATTGTTGGGGCCGTTGTCCCAGTGATAATCGGGACGGTGACCTGGGTCGTGTTTCCATAGAAGTCCACAGCTTCAACGACCAGTTCCGTCGTATCGGGCGTTACGGTCAGCCATCCGTTGCCCTTGTGCTGCCGGTAGCTGTGGCACCGGTTTCCCGGCCAGCGCCACAACAACAAGAAGCGGCCTTTGTGGTGCATGTGGGGATGGTAGGAGACCGCCCCATTGCGGTGGTTGGTGTAGCTCAGCCGATCATGCTGCACGCGGAAGACTTCGTTGCCTTCTTTCAGCAGCCGAAGCTGGTGGATGCCCAGATTGTAACCGCCGCTGCCGGGGTCGGTCACCTCCGCGCCGAAGCCGACGATGCCGCTTGCATGTACAGGCTTGGTGCGAAAGGCGCCAGATTCCGTCTTTGCAACAGGGAGGGCCACGGGAAGAATGTCGCCGTTGACGCGGCCGTCGAGGCCACGGGGTGCGATAAGAATTTGCTTAATCCTGGGCGGCGCGGAGTCGGGCCAGTTGTAGCCCAGAAGCCGGGGATTCACGGGTTCGTGGGCGGCATCGCGCATCTCGAAATGAAGGTGGGGGGCGCCGATTCCTGTCTGACCGCTTTTCGCGAGCAGTTGACCACGCTGTATGGGAAACTGAGACGGCTTGAGTTGAATATCGATGGCGTAGCGCTCGCGTTGGCGTTGCTGCTGATGGACGAAGTCGGTCAACGCCGGGAAGTAGTCGGAAAGATGGGCGTAGATCGCCACATTGCCATCGGCCAATTGCAGATAGATGGCCTTGCCGTAACCATAGGGCGAGCAACGCACCCGGCTGATATAGCCATCCCCTGCGGCAAAGACATCACGGCCCACCCCGGCGGTCCGCAGGTCAATGCCCGCATGAAAACGCCCTGGTCGATATTCGGCAAAGCTGGAGGTAAGCTGGGGTTCGAGTGAAAGGGGCCAGACGTATTCCCCGGCGCTGTTCGTGGCACCCGCAACAATGACCGCAATGGTGAAGAGAAGTTGCACAGTATCATTTGTCCTTAGTCGAAAAAAAGCGCTAAAAAAAGAACATTAGCCACAAAAGAACGCAAGGCGCGCAAAGAAGAAGAGTTCTTTGAGATCTCTGCGTTCTTTTGTGGCTAATATTTTCGATGCTGAGCACATTCTCGATAACAAAAACTTTCGGTAAAAATTTTGGTTGTGACCGGAACAGGGGGTTATGAAGCGACCCGCCCAAACCTACATTGTTTGGGCGGGCCGGGGTATTCGATAGGCGTACCGCAGACGCTACTTGCGGTCAGCGGTCTTTTCCTTTGGGGTGCGAAGCTGGAGAAATATCTGCACCCGGTTTTCGTCTATGAGGATGGGTTGACAGTATTCTTCCACGGCCGCAGCAGTTTTTACCTGCATCAAGCGCGTCTTGATAAACTCTTGGGCATCTTCAAAGGGGATATCCGATGCGCCTTCGCTGCCGAGGAGGCGAATAATATGCCAGCCCTGGTCACTCTTGAAAGGTTCGCTCGTTTCTCCGACTTTCATGGTGCCCGCTTTTTCGACGTAGATGGGTGGAATCATATGCGTCGGGCGCATTTCCATATCACCGCCTTGTTCGGCATCCTGCCCATCCGACATGGATTTGGCGATGCCTGCGAAACTTTCTCCCACGGTAAAGCGCGCCTGGGCCTTCTTGATGGCTTTTTCCGCTCTCTCCCAACTGCCCTCCGTATCGTCGGCGCGAACGAATATCTGCTTCAGATGAAGCATGCCCGGCCGTTGAAAGCGGTCTTTATTGTTGTCGAAGAACTCACGGGCTTCCTCGGTGGAGACGCTCAACCCCTTGCTTTCAGCCAAGGCCTCGCTCGCCTTTTTGACAAGGAGCGACTTGTGCATGTCTTCCAGCGCACCGTTCCGGCTCTGGCCGGAGCGACTGAGTATATCCTCTTCGGTGGGTATCTTTCCGTCGACGGTGAACTCTTTTATAAGCAGTTCGAGTTGCGTGTCATACGCCTTTTTTACGTCACTTTGCGAAACATCGAGGTTGCGTCGTGTGCTGAGTTGGCTCAGGATCTCGCGCTGGACGAGTTCGGACAGCGTACTGATACCCGCAGTAACCCGTATTCTGTCGTTGAGGGCTTTGCCGCCCGAGGCAAAGTGCATGCGGGCCAACTGGCTCTTGTACAAGAAAAGAAAGTCATCCCGTGTGATGGGCTTGCCATCGACCAGGGCAACGGGACCATCCGGCATGGAGCGTTGAACGATGTCCATCTTCTCCAACGTAGGGGCCTGTGTCCAGCTTGGCTGCAGGGCAAACACGGCGACAGCAATCATCGCGCATGTGAAATTCAGGTGTTTCATAACGACTCCTCGGGTTCTTCGGGCGGAGGCCCAGCATCTTCCCGGTTGTTTTCTTCCTCTTCCGCCGATGGTTCGTCCTCGACCACGGTTTCGGCCTCGGTTTCTTTGTTGGCCAGTTCGCGTTCAGCGACGCGAAGCACATACCAGACGAAAAAACCGGTGCCGATATAGCTGACGAGGAAGGTCTTGGCTACCCCGAGAACAATGTCTTCGGGGGCCATGGGGACTCCGAAGCACTGGCGGGTGAAGTAGAATACCATCGCGCAGGTGCTGAAAAACAGCCCGCCCAGCATGGCCAGGCGCGGTGGCTCTACTTTCAGCCATCGGGGACCCATCTCAGGGAAGAAGTCTCTGGGCTTGGGCAACTCGGGTTTTTGAGGTATCTTTTGGTTCACAGAACTATGCTATCACCCGTTCCGACAGGGGTGCAAACAACCAGAAATTCGTTGGGGTTTACCGCCAGGAAGCCGGGGGGGCTTTGGGTTCTGCCCTTTGTTGTTTCCAATCATCCGTGTACGTATGCCAGTCTACCTGAAATCCATCCGAATCAACATGAATCACACTGAAGGCTCCGCGTTGTGCTTGCCCCGGTCGCTGGAGAAAAAATGCGCCAGTCGTGAGGTGTTGCAATGCAGGATACTGATCATCCTGCGTATAGCTGAAGCGGTGGACATGCCCGGCGATATACAGAATCTGTCGTCCAGTCTCACCCAAGGCAGCCCGGAGCTTTTTCGCGTTGCGCAGTTGGCGCGAGTTTCCGCTGTTGTAACTGTGGGTTTGGTGGAGTATGGGGTAGTGGCCCGCGACAACAATCGGACCACCGGGGCAGGCCTCTATCAGGGCTTGGGTCGCTACGGCCTCTTCATCCGTGATATTTCCAGCGCTGGAAAGGAGGTTGGGGCACACCGTCGGCACCAGGATAAGCGGCGTGCCGCCTGGCAGGGTGCTTCGGTTTGGATAGCCTGCGTCGGGGGCGTAGTCGCCGAAAAACTGTTCAAAGCGTCGTTTTCGCACCGATTCGAAGGTGTACACATCGTGATTGCCTGGCATCAGGTGGATGTTGAGGCCCTTCGATGCCATGGCATCCACAAAATCCTTGCCGCGCTGATATTCGTTGGGCGTGGCGGTGGAGGTGAAGTCCCCGCCGATGACAAGGTTATCTATCCCCAGGGACGCGATGTGCTCGCCATAGGGCGTTGCTTGCGCCATGTGGAACTCGTGCCGACGTCGATAGATAACGTTGGCATTGCCCAGGAAGCGCTTGTTGAGCAGCATCAATGGATTGAATACGACTTCCCAGAAATGGAGGTCGCTGATGTGGATGAGGGAGTCGGTTGGGGTGGTCATGGAGTGTCGTCGCTGGAGGTGGTGGACAGCGTGGACTTGGTGGACGGGGTGGACAATGATTGGGACTGTGCAACTTTATCGGTACTGTCCACTTCGTCCACTAAGTCCACCTTGTCCACAGGGTCAATAATTTTACTTCAACAGTGCGGCCAGTTGTGCGTCCGTTGCCGAAGCACCGACGGACACCGCACCCAATTGGGCAAGGGCGTTGGCCTCGCTTGCCCCGGCCACATAGAGCGGACTGGGTGCCACCAACGCGGCAGCGGTCTTCACGTCGCCGATACTGCGAATGCAGGGCGTGTAGTGTTTTTCAACCCAGGCATCATCGCTATTGCTGTCGAAGCCGTTGAAATCGGCGTAGGTTGTCGAAAAACCGCCATCGACGGCGCTGGCAAAGAGCGCCCAGATACCGGCGTCGTCCAGACCCGCCACAGCGATATCATCGGAAAGATCGCGACGTGCCCGAAGGAAAGCCCCCGCTGTGATGATGTCTTGCACCCGGTAGCCCATATCGGTGGGCTGAAACGTGTCCATAAATTTTCCGATACGGAGGCGTTCGGTGCGATTTGTCGTTCCCAACTCCTCACCCGTAAGGAAGGGGTCGATGCAGAGCACGGCCTTTCCTGCTTCGATGAGGCTGCTAACCAGCGGACCCGGTTCACCGGTCGTGGGATCGATAAAGGATGCCTTGCCCTTGGAACTCGCAAGGAGTACGGAGTCTTGCGGATCGGTGCCGGTGCCTCGAAAAAAGAGGGCCGGGATGGCATCGTCACCGCCCACGCGACCGAGTATCCAATTCTCCTGCACGAAATCGCCGCGCTCTTCCATGCTGCGCCGCTCGCAACGCAGATCGTTGGCCGAAGGCACGGTAGCGCCCAGCGTCAGGGCCAGGGCCTCGCGGTGGGCTGTAGCGAAGGCAGCCGGGTCGGATGCGAGTTTCAGTTCGTTGCCCCACTTGGCGTCGATGGAGGCAACAAGGCCATCGATAATGCCTCGGTCCGCTTCGCTGGCCTTGGTCTCGTCCGGAAAGAGCCGCAGTTCCTCTTTCGTGGGGAGTTCATAATGCGGCTCAGTGTAGTCTTCCCAGCCCGGCTCATTAAGAAGCCAACGGCCCATGAAGCGATACATGGCCTCGCGGCTGGTCTTGTTGTAGTTGTGCCCTGCATTCACATGGACGTTCTTCACGTGGTCTTCGGCATCGTAAAGGGCGTAGACGCTCCGTATGGCCGGGTATTCCACACGGGGTGTCTCACGGGTCCAGTCGCCGCTTGCGGAAACCATGAGCATGGGGCGGGGCGCCATCAGGGCACCCACCATCATGTTGGAGTTGCTCAGGCGCAGGATGGGCGCGTTCTCGCAGAGGCAGCCCCCCTGCATGCGCGAGGAAATCATATTGACTGGCGCGGACACCTTGATGCGGGGGTCCACCGCCGTGAGGGCGAAAGTCTGGGTGCCGCCGCCGGAGGCTCCGGTGCAGCCGATGCGGTCCGGGATGACATCGGGCAGGGACTGGAGGAAATCCACCGCACGGATAGAGGACCATAGTTGCAGGGCGAAGGGGTGAATGCCCCAGAGTTTTTCTTTTTCGCTGCCCCAATCATGGGGGAATTGCTGGCTGTCGTTGTAGCCGATCATGTCATACATGAAGGCGACAATGCCCATCTTGGCCAGCGTAATACCGCGACCTGGCACCGAACCCCGCTCGCCGTCTTCGAGGCGGCCTGTGGGCCAATGGCCGTGGGGACCCACCATGCCGGGGAAGGGACCGTTGCCTGCGGGACGATAGAGGTTGCCCGTAACGTAGAATCCGGGATAGGCCTCGAACTTGACCTTTTCAATGGAATAACCATCGCGCTGCACCTTGCCCGTGATTTCTGTCTTTAGCGGGGTCTTTTCGGGCAAGGGGTAGAGGCCAGAGCTGAGGAGAATACGTTTACGGAGTTTGGCTGCCTTGGTTTCCCATTCGGCGACCGTCTTGAATTCGGGCATGGTGAAGATAGTGTTGGTGTGGTGCGCTTGCTGGCCCCGTTGATCAATGACGCCGTCGGGCGTGTCGCCCACGCGAGTGCGTTTTATCACGGTGGCGGGATTGAATGATTCGTTGGTGGACAAGGCGATGACGGCCACACCGTCGCCGAGGGTGATCGCTGCCGTGCCTTCACTACAGGTTGCCTGGCCCACGTTGATCCAATGGTAGGGGGCCTTGTCGTCCGCTTGGCCCTTTGCGACAGCGAGGCGCTGGCCATTGACGGCGAGGTCGGTATCGAGTTGCGTGGGTGCCCATGCCCACACATGGTACGTGCCCGGCGCAATGGCGACTGGAGCGTCGATGATCTGGTGGGCATCAAACCAATGGGTCGAAGTGGCAGGGGCTGCGATGAGGCATACAAGGCTGAGGATAAGGGCGTTCATGGCGGCAATGTCTCCTGTATGGGGTACTCACGGTGAAGCGCCATGATAGAGGGCAGGAGTACGGACTTTCCAGTCCGTAACAAAGGCCACGCGATGCCAGCAAAGCCCTCTTGGTCTTTTTGCGTGATCCACGTGCCTTTGGATGACTTGTCGCGCACTTTGTGTCGGGTAAGAAAACCCGACCTCCTTCCGCAGGAGTACGGACTTTCCAGTCCGTAATAAAGGCCACGCGATGCAAGCACAGGCCCCTTGGTTTTCTTGCGCGATCCACGTGCCTTCGGCTGGCTTGTTGTGGGCCTTGTGTCGGGTAGGAAAACCCGACCTCCTCCGGCAGGAGTACGGACTTTCCAGTCCGTAACAGAGGCCGCGTGGCGCGAGCAAAGGCCCCTTGGTCTTTTTGCGTGACCGACGTGCCTTCGGCGGACTTGTTGTGGGCCTTGTGTCG
>JAJRPE010000355.1 GCA_024280935.1 Candidatus Hydrogenedentota bacterium | reverse complement strand
TCAGGGACTTACTCTCATTGTCTGATTGGACTGCACTCGAAGGGTGTGCTCGAAGTTGAAGTCTTTTATTCATGCCGCGCCCTCCGCCCGAAGCCGCCGCGCAAGTTCGCCGGGGCAATTCTCTTTCGCCGGGATGCTGGTCATCGTGCCGTGCCCGTCAACGAAGGATTGCCATGCCGTCGCACCGAAGGCCGCGCTCAAGCTGTAGAGCGTTCTGGCAAAAGTATCAGACAAAGGTACCTCATGCTGGATGCTGTCCAGGGTCTGCATGAAGAATTCGTATTGCTTCGCGTCCTGTCGTTCTGCCCACGTGGCGATTGCAAGGACAAGCTCCGCCTTGCCAAGCCGCTGGTAATCCGCGTGGCTCATGTCCACACGCTGGTGATAAATTTTGCTCAACGTTTCCCGTGGGATGCCGATCACGCGGGCAAGCCCCGCGATGGAAAAGCCGGTCGATTTCAGCAAAAGCGAGATCCTAACCGCCGCGATTTGTTTGGCAATAAGGAGTTTGACATCCAGGCTGTCCGGGAATTCGCCCAATTCTTCCGCGCCGCTACGAAGGGTTTCTTCAATATCGCGGGCCTTCCGGGAAAACTCAGAGGATGGATCCATTTCAGGACCACGAAGCCCAACGCATCCGCCAACGTCGCCACTGGTTTCAACCAAGTGTTTCATGTGATACATTCTCCAGTAAAACTGTCTTATGCGTGAATACTATCACACTTATTGTCAGATATCAAGCATAAATGCAGAGCGCCGGGAATTGGGCCGTAGTCTCCCCTTATGGAAGTGAAGATCGTGGCTTACAGGCCAACACAGAGCGCCATCAACTGGCGATACACGCTATAGGTAGGTAAATATTGCCTAGTGAGCACTGTCCAGAATGAAGGAGGTCAGCCGTTCCAGCCGCGATTACGCCATGCGTGTTTGCGTCGGAGGGTCATCGGGCTTGGTTGGTGTCGCCAGGATACAGGCCGGTCGGGTGCGGGATTATCGCGTGCCTCTCGAAGGTCCGCAAGCCAGCGTTGAGTCTTGGTCATTTTCCGGGGCTGGTCATCAATCGAAGCCGGGGCCAGGGCCTTGGAAGCAGGAGACTCGCTCGAAGCTGGAGAATCGTCACGCGGGCCGGATTGTGACGTTTCTCCCTGATTCCGTGACGTTTCGGGTTTCGGGACCGTTTCGTCACAAGATGCCGATTTCGCCTCATGTTTTCGGGCGCGAAAGGCCGCTTGTTGGCATTTTCGGGAGCAATAGCGCTTTCGTCGCCCTGATTTCGATTGAGGGCAAGGGCCATCGCAATTCTGGCAAAAGTATACGATATCCATTTTCAGGGTCTCCCACGAAGCGGGTCAAGCCCGCGTTTTCTTCGTTCGTTCATAATCTGGTCTTCAAGATCGAGCCTTTGTTTGCAGGGGTTCAGGCCGAATTCAAGGGACATTGATTTAAGTTTCCGAAGGCTCGCTTTTGAGACCAAACGTTCCACGACCTCAGATTCAGCATATGATTTTGCCCGGTGTCCACGTTGCCGACACGTTGTTCCGCAATACTTTTGAGGTGTTCCGGGGCCTTGGATAATGGGTGTCCCACATTGAGTGCATTTACACATTTGGGGCTAATTCCCTTCGCGGTGAGGGTGTGACAGAACAAGTGTGTCACACGTATTTCTGTAATGCGTCGTAGCACCGCGTGCCCCGCCCCCCTGGGGAGGACCCGCGCCCTTTCGGCACGATTCCTGCTGGTTCGCTTGTTCATTTAGGCACGTCGGTTCGTTGGATTGCCACGGAAATAGCCTGTGGTGGCACCATGCAAAGGCGCTGTGGTGCTATTCCCCCCTTGTTTCGGGATTGTTCTGAGGTCGTTTCCAGCCGCGCAATGAGGTTGTGGACCAGTTGTCCAGCCTCGTTGAGGTCCGCCGATACCCGTGCCAGGCTATCCGGGGAGGGCCATGTATCAAGTGTGATGTTCATGGGTCAAGCTCCTATTCAGTTGTTGAGATAAATCGTTAAGGCCAAGTCCTGTAGTCGATTCCACTGCGCCCACGTTCGTGGCACACGGGGCATCCTGTGAGGGGAATCACGTTGTTGCACTGGGGTGTTGGTCGTGGCCGTGGGACAAGCGCCAATGTTTGAGGTCTTGATAGGCCGCGTCGAGCCGTTGCTGGCATCGGGAAACTTCGGCCAAGAGTTTGTCTTCAAGTGGAATCGCCGGGGATCCATCGGGCAACAGTGGGGCGCTACCATAATATGATGATTTCGATTTTCGGACAGGTTTGCTCATTGTCATACTTTCGTCATATCTAGATTTTTGGCCTGTTTTCGATTTAAGCCAATGTTTACGGGGGTTTCTCTTAAAAAATGAACCTAAATGAACCTGAAAACAAAAGTCCCTAGGGATTTTATTTTCTATAGAGGTTTTGTTTTTGGGTTCATTGAGGTTCATTTATCCTGTTTTCTCGTAATGAAATACCCGTCCAGACATACCCTTTTTCTGTCCGTTTGTCCTCAAATCCACGGGCGACAAGCCGCTTGTTAAATGCCGTCTGGTCCTCACAATGGGCGTTCATGTAAGAGCGATATGCCGCGTAAACGTCTCGTTTGAGCACGGTGGCGTGTTTCCATTCAAGCAAAGCATCATCGAGCCACGCCGCCAATGTGTCGGACTCGGAACGATATTCATCGGTCGCCACCTTGACGCATTTGGGAATCGGCGGCTCTTCCATCCGCGCACCTTCAAGAATCCAATTTAGGATGCCGGGAATTTCAGCCTGTAGTTTTTCTTCAAGATGTGGATCTTGCTCATCGCCCGTGAATTCACGATTAAACGGAATGAGCCGAACGCGCTCCCATATTCCCACAGCCGTGCCCGTGATTCGAGGTCGATAATTTGTGCTCATCCATAATGTGTGACTCGGCAAAAACTCGAAGTTTTCCTTGTACAAGATTCGCGCCACGACGGGATCGCCACCGGTTAACGACTTGATTAGAGCCTCATCAATTTTTCGATTTTCCGCAGTCTCCTGGGCCATTGCAAAGCGAGCGCCATACAGTCGTGGGAGGGTGTGATTATCGCCACCAGTTTTGCGGACCATAAGATCTTCCGGGTTGACAACGACGGTATAATCCGTACCCAAAACGTGGCGCAAAATGTTCAACAAAACGCTTTTCCCATTGCGCCCGGAACCGTGAAGAATCGGGAAAATATGCCGGTGTGTAGAGCCGGTCGCCGTGTAACCGCAAAGCCACTGCATCCATGCGACAAGCTCCGCGTCGCCATCGAAAATTTCATCAAGGAACCGTAGCCAGCGTGGACACTTTGCGGACCCGTCGTATTCCACCGGGGCTAGCTTTGTATTAAAGTCTTCACGTCTATGTGACCGAAGTTCGCCGGTCCGAAGGTCTACGGTGCCGTTCAAAACATTGAGCGCCCACGGGTCCGAATCGAATTCGATAGCGTCCGCGTTTATGCCCGGTCGGCACATCGAAAGTTTCAAGGCATCGTCAATACCACGCCGGGATTCCGTGGGTTTGAGCCGTTTTCTGAGCGCGTCAATATAGGCTGTGAGTCGTTCGAAGGCTTCCCGGTCCCCAGGTTCCAGCTTCGCGGAAACGTCCTTGATTTCGCCACGGATTAATTCGCCAATTTTCTGAGCGAGGAGGTCCGCGCCTTTGGAGTCACGCTTCCATCTGGTGCCATCCCAAACGAGCCAGCCGTGGGAACTGGAATGTTTTGCTGAATGCCCAAAGGCTTCCTCGAAGCGCACAGCGTTCGCAAGGTCTGTACATCGGAGGGCCGCAAAATCTTCGGGCGACTTTTCAAAAAGCGATGATTCGCGCTTGTGTTTTTTCGATAGGCGATTGAATTCACGAATGTATTCTTCTAGCAAATCCGGGTCGGCATCGGTGCCGTATTTTGTCATTAAATCCGCGTGTAGTTTTTGGCCTTCCGGGTTGTCCAAGATGCCATCCATCCGCCCCAGCAATTGGATTTCATCCGTTGCCATCGATTCTGTTTCGCACCAGAGCCAGGCGCTCTCGTTGACTTGCGCAAGGAGGGCATTGGTCGCCTCACAGGGCCGCTGGGCCGCCGCTGCCAGGACGTTGTCCGCCGCTGCTCCGATGGATTTCAGGAGGGCCGCGTCATAGTTTGGTTTCGGGATTAATTCGAGTGCCGCGCCGCTCATGGTGCCGCCCTCAGCGCTCGAATTTCATTCAGGAGCGCCGCCACGTAGTCCAGGGGCAAGGTCAAAAACTCGCCGATTTGTCCTGATTCTTTCGTGACCAGCGCCGGGATTTCGCCATCACGGCAATATTTTTGGGCTTGTTCAAGGTGCCTGTGAAACGAGAATTTTGCGTAGGCTTTCGCCTCGCAGACCAGGCCAAAATCGGGCACCACCACGTCGGGCGAAGACTCGAAAAAATCTTGCCGAACAATCCGCCGTCCGCCCAATTTTTTGGCCGCCGTGCGCTCCAGGGCCTTCCAACGCTGCGAACTTTTCGAGGTGGACTTCGGGGCCGATTGTGGTATACTGGTCGCAACGGGAATGCAGAAATTTCTCTCGTTTGGTCTGCCGTCGGCGTGTGCAAACGCCGGGGGTTTTTTTGTGTCGGGAGGCATGGGTCAGCCCTCCGAAGCGACAAGGCCGCGTTTTGCGAGACTGTCATGGACGCGTTGAACGTCATGTTCGCGTTGCTTCGTTGAGCGCGTGCTGGTGGCCGTTGTCCGGGGCTTACTCTTGGGTGCAGGGGCCGCGCTCAATTCGTCCATGAATTTCTGTAGCGCCTCTTTGGAAGTACAGAGCCGCCGCCCGATTCGCACGGAGTCCAGTTTTACGCCACCCACGCCATCGGCGATCCACCGGTAAACGGTTGATGGATTCGGGTGTTTTCCGTCCACCGCAGGGATAGATTTCGCCGCGCCCGAAAGGCTTAGGATGTTGTCTTTGAAAATATCAATCATCGTTTGCAATCTCCTTTGGTTGTTGCGTTGAATGCAACTTCATTATTGAGACTGCGCCCTCTTCACTGTTTTAGTGAAGGCACAAAACAAAACACCCCGTAAAAACGGGGTGCTCGTAAAAATTAGTGAAGAATAGTGAAGCGCTTCACGTGCAGGTTAGTCGATGTCGAAGGGATCCTCTCTTTTGCGAGATCTTACAGGCTCCTGCGCTGAAATAAATCTCTCTGCGTTTTCAGCCCTAAAAAATCCCGGCCTAATCTCTACAAGTTTGCCTGTTTTGGTAGCTCTATTCACGCGCATACCCGCCGTGCTGCGTGCGATATTGAGCTTTTCACACAAAGAACTTATTAGGTCGCTTTTTTCAGTTAGGGGCTGGTCTTTTTCCAGCGAGACGATGGCTTCAAGCCGATCCCCTGCTTCGGATAACGGCCCCGCGTGCTTTTCCTGAAAGCTCATGAATGCCTGATACTTTTCTGATTGATGGCAATGCACCATTCGCATGAATGGCTTCCCTGATGGGGTGTGATTAAATGCGGGGTAGCCCAGGCCCGCCCCTCCGATGCAGGTTTTAGGCGGATCAACTTTGCCTTTTGGAAGATCCCTGAGAGAAGAGATCAAGGTAATTAGAAGATCGCGTGCCTCGTTTTTGTCTGAAAGCCCGGCAACGTGCTGCCTGACTTCCAAAAGCTCATCACGGATTAATTCACAATCGCAACTGTAGTTTCCGCTTGGCTCTTTATTGATTTCGACCAACGCCCGGTCTAACGCCGTTACTGCGAGATTCGGTCTGCAATCGTTTGTCTTATCCATGTTCACAACTCCGTATGTTGCCCGTATTTCAATGATGCCGGGGCCAGCGCACTACGGTTGTGCGTTTTCGGGAGCAAGCCTATGCCCCGGCAAAAACAGAATGCCTACCCGTGAATTGCCGCGTAAGCCGTCGCTGTCTTGTTGTCCCGGTGGGTGTAGATCAGCGTGGTGTTCAGGGTCGTGTGTCCCAATATGGCCTTGGCAGTTTCCATGTCCGCCGTGGCTTCGATGGTGGTCGCCGCCGTGTGCCTCAACTGATAGGCAGTCCATCGGGGAATGTCGTGTTCTTGGCATACGCGGGTGATAGCTCTTGCTAAACTTGAAGCATCGTAGAAGTAACCAATTATGCGGGGGGTCTTCTTTGCATTGGTTTTCTGATCGTCGCGCCGGTGGGTCTTACAGGCCGCGTGTCGCTCCGCCTCTGCTTCAATCGGACTAAACAGGTAGGCATCATCCGCACGCAGCAGGAAGGGCCTTAGAACCGCTTGCGCCCGTGGCCCAAAATACAACGTTCGTTGTGTGCCCCGGTAAGCGAGTTTGTGATCCCGAATGACAGCCGCCCACACCTCACCCGTGCAATCGATGTCGCCGCGCTTTAATCGGAGAATTTCGCTAGGCCGTGCGCCGGTCAATAACAGCAGTCGGATAATGGCACGCAAAGGCGACGGCATGTGCTCGATCACCGCTTCAATATCCGCCATGGGTACAACGGTTCTTGGCTTCGTGTCCCGTCCGACACCGCGCCCACGTCGAAGGCCGGATACAGATTGAAGTGCCGTCAGTGTTTCCGGGGGGATCATCTGGTGACTGGTCGCCCACTTGAAAATTGCCCGAATCCTACACGTATAGGAATTAATCGTTGTGACCGTCAGTCCCCTGTCAACCCATACCTGTCGAACAGTCCGCAAGGCCAGGGGGCCAAATTGGCTTGCAGGTATATCGTGGTAGAGCGTCAACATATCACGGGCACACGTCCGACATTCCGTCATGGAAGACGTGGGAAAGCCCGCCGCGTCGCAATAATAGCCCTCGGCATAATCCATGTAAGCATCGAGCATTTCCGCTATGGTAATCTCTTCGGGTGGCACGGGTAGCTGGTAGCCGTTTGTAGCCCATTCTGCTACGATTCGATGGTAGGCCGTGGTGGCTTCGATGGTGCCCCAGGGACCGAGATAAATGCGCCGTTTATCTAATTCGATAAAGGCCCGCCCACTTGCTTTGTGATGGCGGAGGGCTGGGGTTTTGGGTATTTTTTTAGACATCATACACGTCCTTTCAAGTCTGGCGGATAAATTATCCGTTTGACTATGAGGCTACGACTACTCCAGCGCCATGCTGGGTACCACGTAAGTGCGTGATGTCAAAGGGGTTAAAATGGTGGGCCCTGTAGGACTTGAACCTACGACCAAGTGATTATGAGTCACCTGCTCTAACCAACTGAGCTAAGGGCCCGGTGTGTTGCAACGGAGGCTGATCATACGGTGTTTGTCCCTTGAAACACAAGGGCCGGATGAAGGATCGTCCTCATCCGGCCCGGAAATTAAATGGGGTGGCGCCTACTGAAGCAGGCTCCAGTCGAGGAAGGTCTTCAACTCCCTGGACCGCGTCGGATGGCGCATTTTTCGGAGGGCCTTGGCCTCTATCTGGCGCACCCGCTCGCGGGTTACGTTGAAGACGCTGCCGACTTCTTCCAGGGTCCGGGGATACCCGTCGCCCAAGCCGAAACGCAGACGAAGCACTTTTTCTTCCCGCTCCGTCAGCGATTCAAGGACATCGTCAAGCCGTTCCTGGAAAACACTGAAGGCGGTTGCGTTTGCGGGGCTTTCGGCGCCCTTGTCTTCGATGAAGTCGCCAAAGCTCGAATCGCCTTCATCGCCCACGGGCGTTTCCAGGCTGATGGCTTCTTGGGCGATTTTCAAGATAGACCGAACCTTATCGGCGGTCATCTCCATCTCTTCGGCGATCTCTTCGGGGCTTGGCTCGCGGCCCAACTCCTGGACCAGGCGGCGACTCGTCCGAACCAGTTTGTTGATGGATTCGATCATATGCACCGGGATGCGGATGGTCCGTGCCTGGTCCGCAATCGACCGGGTGATGGCTTGGCGAATCCACCACGTGGCGTAGGTGGAAAACTTATATCCACGCTGGTACTCGAATTTATCCACCGCCTTCATGAGGCCAATGTTGCCTTCCTGAATCAGGTCAAGGAAGGACATGCCCCGGTTGGTGTATTTCTTGCCAATACTGACCACGAGGCGAAGGTTGGCTTCCACAAGCTCCATCTTCGCATTGTAAATGAGTTCTTCGCGGTCCTTGATGATGTCGATCAACTCGCTGATCTCGTCCGCGTTCAGTTTGGCATCAAGTTCGATTTGATCGATCTTGCGCTGGGCGATGGTAAGGCGCCGCTCCGCGTCGAGGATAGCCTCTTTTTCGACACCGAGTTTTTCCGCAATACCGGCGGTGCGCCGGAGCTTCACGGCCATGTCGTGAATGTCATTGGTGTTGAAACCGACTTCTCGCTCCACGCGGTCAATTTCATCGCGGCAGGCGATAATGCGCCGCTTCAGGCCCTTGATCTTCCGACCAATCTTGGCGATCTCTTTTGGCTTGAGATCAAACTTGCAGACGATTTTGATTTGCTCCTTGCGGAACTCCTCAATCTTCCGGGCAATGTTTGCCCGGCTTTTCTCGGCGAGATCCGTCCGGCGGGAACGTTTGTCCTGGATCGCGATGGATTCGTCCAATACGACGATGTCCTCGACCAAATCAGGGAGGTCATTGACAAAGCGGTGGAGTACGCGTGTGTCTTCGCTCTTGCAAATCTGGGCGTAATTCAGGCGGCCCGCCAGGAGCCGCGCCCCAAGCATCTGCACTTCTTTGAGGGTGTAGGGTGTGCCGAGGATTACCTCGTTTAGGTCATCTTCGGAGGCTTCAATGCGCTTGGCGATGGCCACCTCCTGCTCCTTGGTCAGGAGCGGAACCCGGCCCATCTCGCGGAGGTACATGCGCACGGGGTCATCGGCCCGTTCCAGGCGCGTGTGGGCGGCTTCGCGGCGCAATTCGGCCTTTTTGGCGACCTTTTCCTTTTTCTTGTCTTCGGCCTTTTTCTTGGAATCGATCTTGAGACTATCCACGATCTCGACGTTGGTTTCGCTCAGGGCGACCATAACATCGTCAATCTGATCGGGGGTGGCATCGTTCGGCAAAATCTCGCCCAGCTCGTCGTACGTGAGCTTTCCGGATTTCTTTGCGCGCTTGATAGCCTCGCTCGTCTTCTGGTCTTTAATGGTCGTCTTCTTTTTCTTTGCTACGGCCATGCCTTACCCTCGATTGGTTCTTTTGGTTGGCGTCGCAAGCATCACTACGATGCTCCGATCCGCTCCAACTGTTTTCCTAATTGTGTCTTCTGTTGCATTAATTCAAGGACGCGACCCATATTCTGGCTGCGCTCGGCTTCCTGGATTTGATTCATTAAGTTTGCGACTTCCGTGCGCAACGATTCTTTTTCCAGGCGGTTCAAGCGCAACCCGATAGCGGCGGCGGGATCTTTTATGGTGTCCGGCTCGACGGCGGTCGCTGCCGCATAGAGGCTCCGGGCTTCTTCCGTTTCTAATTCCGTTGTAATGCTCTGTATATCACGATGCAGCGCAACGGCAAGCACCTTGGACAGCGCATCGTTGCCCAGTGAACTACAATCGCCAAGGGCCGTCCGCGCTTTTTCCATTAGAGCACTGTCATTAAGCAGTGCGGCCACAAAGTCACGGTCATCCTTGCTGACCCGTATGGGCGCACGCTCCTCCTCTTCAGGCGGGGGCGCGTAGCGATGAGCCTGCGTCGTGAAACGTTCGTATTCTGTTCGGCACGCCCGCTCGTTGAGATTCAACTCCCGAGCTGTCAGGCGCAGGTACTCATCCAAGCGTACTTCATCGTCAATATGACGTAAAATCTCAAATATCTCGTGGGCCACGGCTGTGGCACCTTCAATGCTTCCGAGGCGGTCCTTACTCTGCCGCGCATAAAACGTAACAAAATCGGGAGCCTTCGCAAGCTGTGCACGAAAGGCATCCGCGCCTTCCTTACGCACGTAGTCGTCTGGATCCTGTCCTTCGGGAAGGATCATTCCTCGCACGGCCAAGCCCGCCGCCGTCAATATGCCTGTACCTTTCATCGCCGCTTTGATGCCCGCCGCATCACCATCATAGACCAGCACCACTTCGGGCACGTAGCGCCGGATTAAGGACGCTTGCTCTGGGGTAAGGGCGGTTCCGCAACTCGCGACCACATTTTCAATACCGGCTTCAAAGCAACGCAAGGCATCAAAATAACCTTCGACGAGGACAGCCGATTTTTCCTGGCGCATGGCGTCGCGGGCTTCGTGCAGACCGTAGAGCACCTTGCTCTTTCGGTAGACCTGGGTCTCGGGCGAATTGATATATTTCGCCGGGCTGTCGCCCAAGTCGCGACCGCCAAAGGCGACCACATTGCCGGAAACGTCTTTTATCGGAAAAATAAGCCGATCTCGAAAAATATCGTAGTAATTTCCTTTTTCACCTTGTTTAATAAGCCCGCAGCCATCCAAAACGGCCTGGGGCGTGCCCTTCTTCCGGGCTCCTTCATAAAGCAGGTGCCATTCATCGGGCACCACGCCCAAGCCGAAACGCTCGATGGTCTCTGTCTTAAACGCCCTTTTTTCCAAATAAGCCCGACCCTTAACACCACGGGTCGGATGTTTCAGTGTGGCGCGATAGTATTTGCTGGCGCTCTTGTTAAACGCCAACAATTGTATGCGCAGACCATCGCGATCCTGACTTGCTTCGGATACTGCGGGCAGCCGAACGTTCCCGCGATCAGCCAACTGTTGCAAGGCCTCTGAAAAATGCAGGCCTTCGTGCTCCATCACGAAACTTAATGCGTCACCGCCCTTTCCACAGCCAAAGCAATGGTAAGACTGGCGATCCTGCGTCACCACGAAAGACGGGGTTTTTTCCCGGTGGAAGGGGCACAGGGCCTTCATTCGGCCACCGCCCGCGTTTTTCAGTTCCACATGAGCGCCGACTATCTGGACGATGTCATTGGCCGTCAAGACCTCGGCAATAACTTCTCGTGGATACATTGGCACGCGCCAGCGATATCCTTTCTGGGACAAGCAACCTTCCGCAACCCGCATTCCCCGCAATCAAATCCATAAACTCTGGGGCGTGATCGACCATGCGATAAATAGGCACAGTACGCCCAAAGGATTTGTCAAGGCGTAGAAACTATACCACCGGGCCAGATGCTATGTCAACTTGATGCGTCGCGCGGTGAACGGGGAAACAGGCCCAGCCAGGAAGCAATGCGGTAACGGAGGATGAGGAAAATCATTTGGCAGCCCAGGGTGAAGGCGCGGAACAGGCTGCCCGTGACCGCCGATTCGCCGACCCGTTTGCGGTAATTGATGGGGATTTCGACGAAGGAAAATCCGCTCAAGATTACCAAGAGCATCAATTGGGGGCCGAAGTGGGAGCCACCGATGGTGAATTGGGGGCGAATCTTTTCGTAGGCGTGGCGGTGAAGAAGGCGCATGGTGCAACCCACGTCGCTGAGGAAGGTCGTGTTGAATAGGAACTCCATGAGCTTGCCCACGGCGTAGTTGCCCCACTTGAGAAAAATGCCCATATTGGCCCCGTCCCAGACGAACTCCCGGGCGGTTCGGGTGCCGAACACCACAGGCACATCGTCGCTGAAGGCCAACAGCTTGACCACATCATTGCCGGAAAAGGTGCCGTCAGGCTCGGCAATAATCAGCAGGTCGCCCTCCGCCTCCTTGAGGCCCCGCCAGATAGCGTTTCCATAGCCCTGGTTGCTTTCGTACACCAGCCGCGCCTCGGTGGGGGCCACTTCCTCGTCCGTGCCTTCCGCCGCGTTGTTGTTGACGACGATGATCTCGTCCACATAACCCGAGGCGAAGAAATCCTCAATGGCGGCCCGGATAGAGTCTTTCTCGTTGTAGGTGGGGAAGATGACCGATACTTTTTTGTCGCGCCACATAGGTACGCCTCATTTCCTTTTGTTAACAGGACGGCCTTGGCCGAAAGCAGATTTTTGACCACGAATGGACACCAATGAACACGAATAATAAGCGGTACAGATATGATTAGCCACAAAGAACGCAGAGAAATCAAAGGGACATTCTTTTTTGCGCTCTTTGCGCTCTATGCGCTCTATGCGCTCTTTGTGGCTAATGTTGGTTGTAGGTGAAGCCATTTGTGGGTATAGGAGTTTACCAGTAGGTGTAGAAAACGGTCTCGATGAACCAGCATTGAAAGGCCAGAAAGCATACGGTTGCCAGGATCGGCTTTGCATTGCCCTGCCGCTCCAGCGCACGACCCAGCTGGTGCGCAGCGGGTATGACAAGGAATGGAAAAAGATAGAGGGCGGAACGCTCTCCCTCACCCCGAGCAAGATAGAGCAGATTCAGGACGAGCAGCATGAGGGCGAATATCCACCACAGGGCGCGTGTCTTGTCTTCGCTGCTGAAAAATTCGCGTAGGGCCAGTACGGAAACCGGAATGCCCGCAAAAAAGAACCAGCAGGCCGGATTCAGGATGCGGTAGGTCCAGGCGGGAAGGCGCGGCGTGAGTTCATCCAGATGCATCTGGTCCAGGTCAAACTGCCCCTTGGCCAGATGAAAGGTCTCAATGATGTTGAAGCCAGACCACCAGTAGATGCCCAGCACCACGGCTGTTAGCCCGACAGTCATCAAAATGGTGGTTTGAATGACGTTGCGGCGGGTTTCGGGGCGACGGAGCATCCACAGGCCCACCAGCCCGAAATAGGCCCCCATACCAATCAAAGAAAATTTGAGATGTATCAGGATACCGTAGCCCACCCCGGCCAACAGGGCAGAGGGCACGGAACGTTGGCGGATGGCCCGCTCGAAGCAATACAGGGTCGCCAGGGTGAAGGGGGTAAAGAGGGCATCGGCGCTTGTGGCCGTGAACAACACGATGGAAGGGACCAGGCTATAGCAAATGCACGCCAGGAGCGCTGTGCGCTGGTTCGTGCTCAAGCGGGTCCAGAAGTAGAGCGGGACAAGGGCCGTACAGCTAAAGAGTATGGTGGCGACCGAGAGGAAAGCCGCTTGGGTGGTGGGGATGAACATGCCGATGTAGGACATGAGCCAAAGCAAGGCAATGGGGCCGGGGGGGTGGACCTTTGCGTGCATGGAGAGGTTTTGGTGAAAGCGCGGGTCGGTGTATTGCGCGAAGAGCTGCCGGATGCTTGAGGTCTTGCCAATGTCGCCAACGTATTCGTAGGCTTGGCGGTCATAGGCCTGCTCGATTCCGTGGAAGCCCCCACGAATCATGGCGACCGTCGCTGCAAACAGGACGGAGAAAACGAATATTCCCAGAAGTAAATGCCACGTTTCTTTTGCGGTGAATGTGTTTTCCGATACGAGCCGGGGCAAGAGCCAGCGCCGAAGGGCGGCCAAGCCAGCGAAGAAGACGATAATGCAGGGGATTTGCCAGCCCAAGGCGGAAAAACTTGTCAGCGCGGGGTAGTAGAGGGCATAGAAGGGGGTGGGGTGCCCATAGATACCCTCCAGGCCAAAGAGCCACAGTACCCCCATGATAAGGAGATAGCCGAGCATGGTGCGGGTATAGAGACTGGTCAGCCCTGCTCCCGGCAGGGCAGGTAAATCCTGAAAACGACGTTGCATGGTCCGCATTGTAGCGAAGGCCATGGGAAAATGTAAACGGGCGGCTGTGGAACCCCAGCGCGCCAACGCGGTATACTACGCAGTGTATGAATTGGTGGAACCCCACCATATTTTGTAGCGCGGCAGACACGACACACGAACAACACGTGGGTTCTTCGAGCACTGATGGACAACCGATTCGAACACTATTGGCACAGGTCGCTGCACCGCTCCAAGCTCCGCTACGCGCTAATCGCCTCGGTGGTGTTTCATGGGGTGCTGCTCACGGTGCTTTTCGGCTACTTCAACTGGTGGCCCGAACCCGAAGCGCCTGAAGTCTTTCAGGTCCAGTTGGTCCAAACATCTGAGAAGGTATCGGATACTCCGACGGAGAAGGTGGTGGAGGCCCCAGCCCCCGAACCTGCGCCACCGGAGCCAGAACCTGTTGTTGAGCCGCCGACGTCAAAGCCGACACCACCAGAGCCGGTGGTGAAGCCGACACCACCGAAAGAGGATCCGGCCAAGCGGGGTCTTGAGGAAAAGGCACGCAAGAAGAAGGAAAAAGCGGAGAAGGAAAAGAGGGAGCGCGAAGAAAAGGAGAAGGCGGAGAAGAAGAAAGAGCGCGAGAAGAAGGAGAAGGTGGCGCAGGAAAAGAAGAAGCTGGCGGAGAAGAAGGCACGTGAGAAAGAAAAGAAGATGGAGTTGGAGCGGCTCGCCAAGCTCAAGGCCGAGGCCGCTCAGGGCGTGGTGGCCGACCAATTACCCACGGGGCTAAGTGGTTGGGCAAGAATTGTCCAACGCAAGGTGGATCATGAATGGGCAATTCCCGCCGGTATCCCGCTGAGCGAGGATGACGAGATGGTCAAGGTGGAGTTTTGGGTTACCAGCGCTGGCGAAGTATTTGATGGCCCCCGTATACTGAAGGGCACGACACAAGCTGCCCTTGACGCTTCGTGTATCGAAGCGATAAAGGCCGCGTCGCCATTGCCACCCTTCCCGGACGGTGTCGACGAGCCAGAGCAGTATATTGTCTACGTATTTAAAGCACTACGATAAAGTGGCGGGGTCACAGCCAGGATTTATGGCCCTGACTTCGCCTGCTGATAGCAGCTTCTTGGTTTTTATTGGCCTTCTTCTGAATGAGGGCACTACGTTGAAGAGGAGATAATCTTGAAACGTAACACTTGGCAGATCCTTATGGTTCTTTGGACCATGGTGTTGGCAACCCAGTCAGTCTGGGCACAGATGGAGATAGAAAGCAGACGCAATATCGATGCGCGTATTCCCATTGCCGTACCTCCCTGCGCGTCGGAGGATCCGGCCTTGGCGGCCTTGGCGACGGAACTAGCCCAAGTTGTGGCCGATGACTTGGCCTTTTCGGGGCTATTCAGCGTGTTGTCTGCCGACCGCTATCCCGCAGGTTTTACGGCCCTCGATCCCGACGTTCAGAAACTGGATAGGGATTTGTGGGCCTCCACCAAGGCGGAACATCTGGTCTTTGGCAACCTCAAGCAGGACGGCGATCAACTGGTCACGGAGTTTCGACTTTTTGACCTTTTCACCAAGACACAGGTCTTTGGACTCCTGCTCAAGGTGGACAAAAAGTTCCCCCGCCTCGCCGCCCACCATTTTTCCGAACAAATTATATTGAACCTGGATGGCACAGAAGGTATTGGCACGTCGGAGATTTGTTTCAGCGCCGGGGCTACGGGCAGCAAGGAAATCTATGTGGCGGACTACGACGGGGCCAACGTCAAACAGGTGACGAAGCACAACTCTATTTCCATTAAGCCAAAATTTTCTCCCGATGGCACCAAGATTGCCTACTTGTCCTACAAGGACCGCTATACCTTTCTTTACGTATTTGACCGGATTACGGGCAAGTCCGTGCCCCTCTCCAAGGAGGTTGGCCTGAATATCGCCCCGGCGTGGTCACCGGACGGCAAGCAGTTGGCCCATGTTTTGAGCAAGGATGGCAACAACGAGATTTACCTGCGCAACGCCGACGGAACGAACCTCCAGCGCCTGACGCGAAACCGCGATGTGGATACGTCCCCCGTGTTTGCGCCGAGTGGTACGCATATTGCCTTTGTAAGTGACCGTGGCGGCAGTGCCCAGATTTATTCCATGGATTTGAATGGCGAGAACGTAAAACGCCTTTCTTACCAGGGCGGTGCTTCCTACGACCCGGCGTGGTCGCCTGATGGCAAGTTCATCGCGTACGTGGCGGAAAAGCGTGGCGACGGGTTGGAGATTTACGTGATGAACGCCGATGGCTCAAGTGCCCAGCGCGTCTCAAACAGCCAGGGCAGCAACGAGTCCCCGAGTTGGTCGGCGGATTCGCGACATATTGTGTTCAGCTCGACACGACACGGCCAGAAGAGCCTGTATAATTTTTCCCTGGAATCAGGGGAAGAGCGTAAGGTGCCGCGCATCAGCCTTTCCAGCGAAGGTCCCTCCTGGGGTCCTCGCAGACGATAGTCAGGGGACTGACTCGGACATGGCACGTGTATAACGGTATTAGATTTGGAGAGAAACGGTAACTGTGGGCCGAAGCGCAAGACCATAACGTCCGTGTCTGTCCCGTAGTTGGTGGGTTTGGCGTTGCTCTAACGCGGTTAACGACGGGACAGCCACGCCCGTGCAGGATAACGTTGTACGGTGGAGAAAGCTGCTGGGAAGTTCAGGCGAATAGAATATACGCTGGTCACGTGGGCGCGTCAGTCCCCGAGGTGCCCTTCGATTGAGCACCGTTACGTACCGCACGTCATTGTCATAAATACTGTCAACCATCAGGTAAGTGATCCATGGGTGAAAAACCAATCGTACAGAACCGGATGGCCCGGCGAAACTATGAAATCCTCGACACCTACGAGGCGGGCATCTGTCTTCAGGGCACGGAAGTGAAATCCCTCCGCGAACCCGGCAGCATGACCCTGAAAGATGCCTTTGCGGACATTCGGGGCCAGAACAAAGAACTCTTTCTCGTGGGGGCCTATATCAATCCCTACAAAATGGGCAACATCCACAATCATGAACCCGAGCGTCCCCGTAAGCTCCTCATGCACAAGCGTGAGATCGAGCGAATCGCCCAACGAATCGCCGAGAAGGGCTATACCCTCGTACCCTTGAAACTCTATTTCACGAAGGGCATCGTGAAAGTGCAACTCGGCCTTGGCCGCGGCAAGAACGTCCACGACAAGCGCGAGACCATCAAGGCCCGCGAAAGCAAACTCGAAATGCAACGTGCCATGAAGCATCTGGGTCGCAAATAGGAGCTTGGGCATCCTTGCCCGACACAAAAGGCCCTTCGACTCATTCCGTCTCGCGTGTAATTTGTCCGTACCACCGGTGGTCAGGTGTGGCATAGGCATCTCGCCTATGTTTTGTGGACCCCACAACTTCACGTGCAACTTCTCCCACGGAACAGAGGTGAGCGGCAAGGGTGCCACCCTCACACGCAGTCGGTTTCCGGCTAAGTTTGCGGGTGTGGGTTCGTGGTGGAACCGCTTGATCCATCACGTAGGCTGCGAACTCGTGTTGGCAGCCCCATCCAGTTTTTCTTGTTGGCGTGGCATCTATTCTCATGATCCGCACCCGCAAGCTCCCCCGCTTCGCTCCGCCGCGTGAGGGTGGCACCCGTAGCGGTCCTTTGATACCATCACGGCTGAAACGGTCCCCCGAAGGTCGGCAGACTTTCCCATAGAAACGGATAACCCATGCGTGAAGCCCAGCCCGGAAAACGTCCCCTCCTCGTCACCCTGCGCCACAACGTGCAGACCTACGACATCGACTTCGCGAATCATGTCAACAACCAGGTTTACGTCCGTTGGCTCGAAGATCTCCGCATGGAACTGCTCCGCCAGTACTACCCCATCAAGCGATTTATGGATGAAGGCGTGGCCCCCATTCTTGCTTCCACCCACATCACCTATAAAAAGGGCATCACGCTCTACGACGAACC